>JBMFPI010000326.1:0-4122 GCA_049969195.1 Armatimonadota bacterium | reverse complement strand
ATCTTGCCCGCGCTGACGCCCGGGGCCTGGTCATCCTGAACTCGATTCAGGATCCGGCCCTTCACCTTGGGTTTGCGTTCTATCGCAACAACCTATTAATCGGCCAACGAGCGTCTCGCAGCTACGAGGGTTTTCCAGTAGAAGTCGGAGTCTAAGCTGTCCACTGCAACTCCGCCTCTTGAAGCGGAGCAGTGAACGAAGTAGCCGTTGCCTGCGTAGATGCCGCAGTGGTCAATGTAGCCGTTCTTGCACTGGAAGTACAGGCGGTCGCCCGGCTGGAGCTGATCAAACGGCACGCTGGTTCCCACCTCGGCCTGTTCCCTGGCCGTTCGAGGCAGATTGATGCCGAATTGACCGAAAACCATCCGCACGAATGCCGAGCAGTCCATCCCGGTCGCGGGGTCGGTTCCTCCATAGACGTATCGCACGCCCGAGTATCCGAGCGCCGTTCGCACGATCCCGTCGCCAATCATTGTCCCCCGCGACGCATCTCCGCCCCTTGAGGTGGCGATACCACGCATTCCGGCCGACCTGTCAGCCACCAGCTCGTAGCCGGTCAGCCTCACCAGATGCTTGGATATCCAGCCGATCGCGCCGTTGATCATCAGAACACCGTACCACGGGCCTTCCTCCCTGATGATCGCAAGCGGTGTCTCCCGATTCACGTCTGCGTACTTTGACGACTTCGCGGACCTGGACTGGTATATTGTAGCCTTCGCGGCTGCCACCACGCCGACTTTTCCGACTCTAACCTGATTCTGCTGGCGCTTCGTCTCCGTCGCGGGCGCTCCTTTGCTGGCCGCCGACGAGGATGTCGAGTCGAGTTCGGGAGTTTCGAGCGACAGAACGATCATATCGGTGCCGGCGCGACACTGCCCGGCCAACGCGAGCACCAGGGCCATAACCGCTGTTACTTTCAGGAAACGAGCCAAACCGTACACTCCTCCCGATCCGCAAACATCATCTTGTTCCGAGCGCAGCGAACAGTCTCCTTCTTCAAGATCTGAGGTCGCAGCGATGTATCAGTTCAGTCTTGCAGGCGCAGGCGCCGAGGACCCCGTCATCCTGAACTCGATTCGGGATCGATCCCTTCGGCGATTGGACGCTGAAACAAGTTGAGCACGACGTGATTGCAGAGGAACCGAGCTGTCTCGTTGCGGCGGAACGCAAACCCAACGTTTTCAGCCCCTCGACCGAAAGGGAGAATCACCGAACACGCGCCCATCGCTACGGTCCAGGTCGGCGTCCTACCCTCCGCACAGAATCGGAGGCATTCGAACCGCCACACTTGATTATCGGCAGCCCGGGCGCCCGTTGTTAGACGGCACTATTGCGGGGCCGGTTTCACGGCAGCCCGGGAATCACCCGTTCCGCGTTCGCGTGATAGACTTTGCGCAGCACCTCATCTGGAAGATACAAGCCGTAAATGCGCCACCGCGAATAGCCCCATCTGCCGATGTAATTGGGATACTCGAAGTATTCGTCGCGAGTTTCCAGGAATCGGTAGTAGGCCCGATAGACGTCCGGCGAGATGGGCATATCGGTCCCGAACATAATCCGGTCCTGATACTTGATAAAGAAGTCCCGTGCAGTATACGGCTGTCGGCCGAGTTCGTCAATGCGCGCTGAGAAGTCGATGTAGACATTCGGGAAACGGTCCAGCAGCTCCGCTACGGAGTCGAGGTCCTCCGGGTTGTTGGCGACGTGCGGGAGAATGAAGATCGTGTTCGGGTGTGCGGCTATGACGCGGTTGCGCTGTTCCAGAAGCTCCCACTTAGAGTAAAAAGAGTTCACGAAGCTCCATCCCGGGAACTCCTGAAGGGTCTGGTAGTGCTCGTTGGTCTCATCTATCGGTAGAAAGAACGCCTGTGGGTCTGAGACGTGGATGAGAACCGGCTTCCCGAGCTCGCCCGCCCGCCTCCACAGTGGAAAGAGCCGCTCATCATCGACCGGTATCATCCTCCCGCTCGCATCCTTGAATTGGAGCCCGAGCTCTTTCGTGATCTTGAGCCCGAGCGCGCCTTGAGCGATATCCTCCTCGAAATGCTGAATCAGCAAATCCACCGACTTGTCGTCTTTGATCAGCGTGAAGTCACCCCATTGGGCGAAATCCGACATAGTGAACGCCGCGAATCGGTCCGGAAAGCGCCGAAGATAGTTATCTGCGAACCAGCTGAACTGGACGCGCTTGAGAGTATAGCCCTTCTCGTCGAACGGGACCGTTACGTTGCCCGACAGGTTGACGAAGACGCGGAGGTTCACCTCGTCCATGATCTTCACCATCTCCTCCGCCGGAATCTGGCCGAAGAGGTGGTTGTGGACGTCAATCGCCGGGAACTTCGCCTTCTCCGGCGTGTTGTCCGGGCGTTTTAGCATCGGCTTGGGCTTGAAATCTTTCAGCAGCAGATCTCCTTTATTCACTTTACCTCTCCCATCTGCCGCCGGCCAACACGGCAGGGAGAGCGGCGCTTCAGCGCCGCTCTCCCAAACTAGGGCAGCACCGCCTCTATCCCGGTCATTTCACAGAAGTCGACGAGGGCAGGGTAGAGGTGCTCGCCGTAGCCCAGGCAGGCGTATTCGTTGGTCCAGTTCTGCAGCAATTTCTCGATATCACAGTGCGCTGTGACGAACCCGTGAGGCCAGAACGGGATGCCGCATTCGAGCTGCCTCTTTTCGAGCTGCTCCGCGGGCGGCTCGAAGATCGTGCATCGCGTGATGACCATCGTGAACCAGCCGTCTATGCGTCCGAGCCTCGCCAGCACGCCCTCGCCGACCTTGCACACCAGCTTCACCGACAGCCCGCCGGCCTCGCCCTCGGTCGGGATGCCGTGCTCGGCGAACCCGGCCGGGCCAAGCTTGCCCGCAAGCGACGGCGGGCACGCGCCGTCGCCGATTATCTTGATCTCATTGTTGCTCTTATCGATGTGCTGCAGATCGCCATAATAGACGGGCTCGTTGGAGAGTTTCGTCAGGAGCAGAACCGTGAGCGCCGTGTTGAAATCACCTAGCGTCGACGTTCCCCAGCCGTCCTCGAGCATCATAGACTGTGCGAAGCACGTCGCCGAGTAGTCGTCGCCCAGGCCGGGAAAACTCTGGATCGTGTAGAAGTCCCATTTCTCCTTCTCCACGATCTTCCTGATAGCTAGCCACAGGCGAATCGAGCGCTCGTTGACCAGGTTCATCTCCGGCATGGTGCCGAAAAGCTGCCTGATCCTCGGCTCGACCGACTTGATTTCCTCCTGGGTGATATTCTGGGCGGTTCTTATGAGCTCGGTCGTATCGCGGGAATCGATGTCGATACCGAACATCTTCATCCACTGAGATGGATCCGCAACCCCGCACGTTTGGCCCATCCCGCGTCCGCCGAACGTGCCTATTGTGGACATGTTCAACCACTGCTTCATATGCGCAGCGCGACAGAAACTCGTAATCTTTTCGATCTCCGCAGGATCGTCAGCCGCGCCGTAGACGAACTTGTGGTGAATCCCGATCTCCATCAGCCCGCCGTGCAGCACCAATCCTCCAACCGGCCTCCAACCCTGCGAGCCCGGGTGCGTCCAGATCAGAACCTGTTTACCCGTCATAGCGAAATCGCGGATCGCACCGACTAGATGGGCAGCCCAGACCCACGTGCCGGTAAACAACACCACCGAAGACACGTCATCATCGTGCTTCATTCGCTTGAAAGCCGCGCGGGCCTCATCTTTGGATGCGACCACCACATCATGCTCAACGAGCTTAAGCCCCGCGTCGGTGAGGGCTTTCTTTGCCTTGGCGACGAGGGCGTCGTCGATAAACGGCGTACCCATCGGGTCTTTTAGACCGTCCTTGTGAACCCCATACACGATGAATCCCACAGTCGGCGTTATCATATCAATACAGCTCCTTTATCACCGGATATAGTTTCAGGTACTCCCGGAAACGCGATTCATAATACTCCGCGTTCTTCGGATTGGGCCTGACCTCTCCCGTCACGCGGACCCATTTATTCGCAAGTGATCGAACATCCTCTCCGGTATCCGCCCCGCATGCAAGCAACGCGGCCCCGAGGCACCCTGCCTCGCTCACAGCGACGGTCTTGATCAGCGTGTTGAGAACGTCGGCCTTAAGCTGAGTCCAGAC
>JBMFPI010000325.1:0-4131 GCA_049969195.1 Armatimonadota bacterium | reverse complement strand
TCCACGCACTCAGCAATGGAGACAGTATGAACCAGCAGCAAACACCTCGCAAGGTGCGGATGGTTTGACGGTTACGTCTCAACGAAGAAGTCTGCTGCGATAGGCGCGCTTTCGGCGATCGGGCTGTACAAGCACCCATGCGCGCCTGCATCTCCGAAGCCTGGCGCGAGGATGGGAGACCCCGGGTCGGTGCGGGATCCAGCAGATCGGGCACTACCCTGCTTCACGGACCTCGTAGCGAACGTGGGTAACGGGACACTCTCTGATCCAGAGACGATCACGCTCCAAAGAGCAGCGTTTTCTGGATTGATACCCTTCCGGCGGGTCGGCTTCCTGAGTGCGGAGCCAGTCCAGGTACGGATCGTGCTCTTCGCCGTCGCTCCAGATCAGCGTTCGCCAACCGTAGGTCCTTCGCGCTCGTCGCTCCGGGGTTTCAGGAGTCAGATCTACCTCGTCAACTGTAGGATTCCGAAATCGGTCGATAGGCAGCCCGAGAATAAAGCCCTCGGGTGCGTTAATATCGATGATGAAAAGGCCCGGCTGGAAACGCCATTCCACATCTGCAAACGACCGGTGGTTTTTGACGCGGCCCTTCGACCATTCGAGATTTCCTATCACCGGCTGAACAACGACGACTGCCGACTTGGGGATCGACGGCCTGACACCGAGAATATTGGCCGGAAGAACATAAGCAGGCACGATGTGCTCTGGGCGGCTCGGCTCCTCCGAGGGCGGAGGACCGCCCACGCGGCGCGATATTTCCTCGGCGCGATCGTGCCAGGCGATCGCATCGTCGATCTCTCCGACCGCTGAGGCGAGTTTTGCAGCCGCGCGAAGAGCATGATAAAGGAGCGCTACGTATATCGAATCCTGTTTGTCCGGCGCGGCATCGACTACGCGGTTCTGCCCTCCGGGCGCGGGCGATTCGGGAACGCAGCCCGCAAATCGTCGCACGCAAGGATACAACTCCTCGACAAGTGACCGGTCGGCCGTATACAGGTAGTACTCGTACAGCATCAGCAACCAGTCCGGCGCCGGCTCCTGCGCTCGTGCGAACCGGCGAAGCGCTTCTGCGGGAAGAAGAGTGTCGAAGAAGCAGTAGTAGTTTGCCAGAGCCTGGGCGCGGGCGATCTGAGGCGAGCCGTCGTGCCCGCGTGCGGGATCATCTTCGAACCGGTCCTGCATACAAAGGCTTAGCGCGTGTACGGCGTCCTGCCATTTACGATTTAGTTGCTCATCGGAACATTCAAACGCCGAGACTTGCTCTACGGGGTAGCCGATCCGGGTAGCCGTTACGCTTTCTATGTGCAGTGGGGAATCGAGGTCGCTGAAGCTCAACCGGACCCACCTAAACACCCGGCGACCGAACGACTGCCACTCCCTCCTGCCGCCGTGGACTATCAGACGATCCCACGCAGTTGTGATCGGCGCGGTTTCGGCGATTCTCCCGCCTGGTTGAGGGGCGTCGAACTGCCCAAAACGCCGAGTATGCATTCTGCCGCTACCGCAAGAACCTGGATCTACGCGCGCCTGCGCGCCTTCGCCGGATGCTGTGGATCTGTGCGCATTCGGATCCGCTAGGTATTCGATATCGATGACCGCGCACCCGCTGTCTCGAATCCTGATGCTCGGGTAGCCGACGATCTCGCGTCCGAAATCCAGTGTAAGCGTGCTTTTCAGGCCCGGCGTTACGAGCGCCGCACCGCCTTTTCTCCTGAGCAACGTCTTCAGGCCGCCGACCCCGACCCCGTCCGCGAGGGCGTCGGGGAACACCACCCATTCCCGCAAGAGCGGGGCCAGCCGCGGGGCCAGGCTGCCCCAGGGCTCGGCTTCCGCCTCCCCGACAACAAGAGCATCTTCCCAACTGCTGTCGTCAAAACCAACGACGTTCCACGCGACCGGCTTCCATCTAGTGTCGTAAACTTCGCCCGCAACGCGGCCCCCCAGGGCCGCAGCCTCCGCTGATTTGCGGAAGTCCCTGGCCGCCGTGACTTTCCACGTCGCGTCCGTTCCAACGACGGTCACCGCGCAGTCTTGAGCGGCCTCGATTTGCATCAGGAACCCGCTCGACGCTGGTTCGCCGCGACAGATCGCTCCGACCGCGTTCTTGCCGCGGCGAACAATACGGGTCAGGTCGTATCGGTCGTACAGATGGCAACCCGGTTCGCACGGCGCCGGCCCCCGACCGATGTAGCGGCCGTTCACGTGAAGCCGGTATTCGGAGCACGCCGTCACATATGCGACAACACTTGCCGCCGCCCCGACCTCCAGGTCTTTCCTTACGTAGATATAGGATTCGGGATTCTCAACGCAGGACTTCGCCCAGATCCACGCTGCATGCCATTCCATTTCTGCGGCCGCCCCGTTCCAGTCTGCTAAGTCACCTAGCCCGGCGGGCATTCCCGGGCCGACGACGTAAAAGAGGAATCCTCGCTCCGACCGGAACAAGCAGGACCGGACTGGTTCATCCGCATTCTGCGGAGGATGTCCCAGTAGGCCCCTCGCGCGCCGGCGCGGATAGCATCAATAAGAACCGTGTTCTCGTTGTAGTTGTAGTTGCTCTCAACTTGTTCGTTGGACGGCAGGAAGAACCGGGTGTCCCCATCTACGATCTTGTGAACATAGTCGACAATCTCTTCGCCTAGCTCGGGAGCGATGTAGAAAATGGGTTTCAAGAAGTGAGGGTTATCCTCCCTGGCTCCGTAAAGTGCGGGGTTCGAAGCGGGGTCGCCCTGGGAGCGAACGAACTCGGCCATAGCCGTGCCGTCATAGACGCGCACACCCATGGCGACTCCTATGCAGTCCGCGTCGATCCGGCGCATCAGGTCAATGGTGCGGCGGACGGTATCCCTGGTCTCGCCCGGCCCTCCGAGCAATAGATCGTACATGAAAACGATCCCGTGCTTGCGGCAGAGCCGTGCGGTGTTCACGACATCGTCTGAGCTATAATGTCTGCCCAGGCGCTGCAGGATTTCGTCACAACCGCTGTCTGCACCGAAATCGATTCCCGCACACCCGGATCGCTTGAACAGGTCGGCCATCTCATCATCGAACGGGACGACCGCGCAGTAGGCATACCAGCGAATCTTCTCCCCCAGGCCGGCATCGATAATTGCGCGGCATACGTCTTTGGCGTGGCTCTCGGGGATGTTGAACTCGGAGTCGCAAGTGTGAAAGTGATCGATCCCGCGGGCAAGCAGGGACCTTATCTCGTCGACGACCAGCCCCGGCCTACGCAGGCGTATTCGGCGTCCCTTAGCACTCGGCTCCGGGCAATAGATACAGTTCATACTGCATCCTCGTTTGCTTTCGAACCCAGCCTGCCCACCCTCTCGAAAATAGCGCGGATTGTCGGCGAACACCCGCCGTCTTACAATCGAGGTGTTCGCCTCGGGTTCCCGAAGCCGGCTTCGCCTGACCGAGCCGTTCTCGCAGTATAGCAGGTTCGGAACACAGTCGAAGCCGGATCGGTTCTCATACGCCGAAAGAAACGAAATAACAGGCTCCTCACCCGCGCCCGCAATCCCGTAATCCGCGCCGACGTAATCCATCACGGCCTCGGGCGCGACTGAGAACCCTACCCCGCCGAGCACAATCGGCGCGTCCGATCCGGAGCGAAGCCTGTCCACGATCTTCTTTATCCCCGGCAGAAAGAACGCGCCGCCTGAAAAGTAGCAGTCGTCCGTGTTGCGTATGGTTACTCCGATCACCTGCGGGTCGAAGTCCCGGACGGCCGCATCGATATCGCCATCGACGTCCTCAGAAAAGCATAGATCCAGCAGCCTGGGCTCGTGCCCGGCGTCCACAATCGCATCAGCGATGTAGTCCAGCCCTATGGGCGCGATCGCCGGCTTCACGCGGTTTGTGTTAACAAGCAAGACCCTCATCTGATCCTCACGCGCGCCGATCGCAACTCCGAGACGAATTCAGAGCTATGACGACAATCACGACATCATTCACCCGGCAGTGAAAAGTTTCGCTTGCCCTATTTTCTCACTTCGTGCGTCTATGTCGTGAGTCCTTTTCCGCCCCGGCTGTCGCGATAAGCGCGTTTTATCGTAACCGTCAAACCATCCGCACCTTGCGAGGTGTTTGCTGCTGGTTCATACTGTCTCCATTGCTGAGTGCGTG
>JBMFPI010000324.1:0-4132 GCA_049969195.1 Armatimonadota bacterium | reverse complement strand
GTCGGAAACCTATTGCATCGACTGCGGCTTTCTGCTGTCATCGGAGCCCGTGGAGGTCTCTGAGATTCCGGAGAGCCCGGGTGTCGGTTCGCTTGTGACCGCTGACGGCGCCCGGGAGTTTGCCCTGAAGCCGGGAGAAAACACAGTCGGACGGGCGGATGCGGACGTCTTGCTTTCACACAACACGGTTTCACGCAAACACGCCGTGATCACAGTTGAGGACGGCAAAGTCTATTTGGAGGACGTCGGCAGCACGAACGGGACCACCGTGGCAGGCAGGAAGCTCGAACCGGGTGAGAAAGCCGAGCTCACCGACGGTGTGGAGGTTGTGTTCGGCAGCCAGGCTTTGATCTTCAGGGCACACAGAGCATCCGAGCAGCCTGTGCCGGTGCAAAGCGACGCAGAAGTGGCGGTATCGATGGCGGAAGAGAGCGAGGCTGAGATACCTGCCGCCTCGACGGAGGAGGTCTCGGAAGAAGTCCTGCAAGCGGAAGCCGCCCCGGTCGTCGGACGGTTGGTCTCGACAGACGGCTCGCTTGCATTCGACCTGCGCGAAGGTGTGATGACCGTCGGACGTCGAGACACAAACGACATTGTTGTGCCCGACCCATATTGCTCCGGAAGCCACGCGCAGATTAAGGTCGAAGGCGGGGAGTTCACAATCATCGATGTCGGTAGCACTAACGGGACGCTCGTGAACGGCTCAAGGATCGAGCCAAACTCTCCGCGGGTCGTTCAGCCTGGTGATGAGCTTACCCTGGGAAAGACTGTGTTCAGGATCGAGGCAGCGTAGTGAACCAGGAATCCGAGCGCGAAATCACGGCAAAGATAAACACAGCCGAGCTCGTGCAAGCGTGGCAAGAACGCGCAGAGAAAGCCCGGGGGGTGAGAGTCGTTACGAGCCTGGGAGCCAGGACCGACCTCGGGCGCATCCGCGAGAACAACGAAGACAAGTTTGAATTCTATACGCCAGAAGACGAGGATACCCTGGCGCTGAAGGGTTCTTTCTACGCGGTCGCCGATGGAATGGGCGGCCACTCCGCAGGGCAGATTGCCAGCGAGCTGGCACTCAAGACTGCTATCAGGGCTTACTACGCGGATTCCAGCCCAATCGTTGAAGATTCCCTGCGGCAGGCTGTGCAGCAGGCGAACGCGCTCATATACGACGCCGCGCGCTCGATTGCCGAGCGTTCGGGAATGGGCACTACGATGACTGCGCTGGTCATTCGCGGGGAGGAAGCGTTCATAGCTCAGGTCGGGGACAGCCGGTGCTATCTGCTTCGCAATGGCGACCTTCGACAGTTGACCGAGGACCACTCTTGGGTGAATGAACAGGTGAAGCGCGGCGGGATGACGGTGGAGGAAGCTGAGGCGTCGCCGTTCAGAAACGTGATAACCCGGTCCCTGGGAAACACGCCGAATGTTGATGTTGACGTGTTTAGCGAGGAGATCCAGACAGGCGACGTGTTCCTGCTGTGTTCGGACGGCCTCACCGGGGAAGTCAGCGACGATGAGATACGCTGCGTTCTAACGGCCTCGCCGCCTTCGGAGGCTGCCTGGGAGCTGGTCGACCTGGCGCTCGAAAACGGCGGGCGGGACAACGTTACAGTGCTAATCGTGGCCGTGCGGGAGATCGCCAGAGTGGCAGGCGACCGGCGCGAGAAACGCAAGGGCCTGGCGAGGCTGCTCCACAGGCGAGCTTGATCTTTTTGCATCCCAGCAAAGATCGGGCCGGAAGTTCCCTGGTCTCGCAAGAGTTAGACCGGCCGTGAAGTGTGGAACTCGCCACGTTCTATAGTTACTATCGGTTGCTGGCAGTCCGGTCGGGGAAGCGGGTCGGCTGTTGTGGTAGTTGCGTTTTTGGGGATTCTCTGGCTTAGCTGAAGAGCGCTTGATCGTCGAGAACGGCAGGTTTGCATTGCGTGGCGACGGCTGCGTGGGTTGTGCGAATTGTCTACCTCATCCACCAATACTCTGGGCAAGTACCAGATCATACGGGAGATCGCTCGGTCGAACGATATCGTCTACGAGGCGATAGATCCCTCGATCAACCGCCGCGTGGCGCTCAAGGAACTCTGGATTGATCCGAGCGTGACGGGCGCGCAGCGCAGGGAGCGAATCGAGCGTTTCTGGCGAGAGGGGAAGGCAGCAGGCAGGCTCAGTCACCCGAACATCGTGACGATTTTCGAGGTCGGCAGGGATGGGGACCGTCACTTTATCGCGATGGAGTATCTTGAGGGTCAGACCCTTCGCGACGCCATCCAGGCGGGCGGACCGCTGCCTATCTCCACCGTGAAAGACTATACCCTCCAGCTCTGTTCCGCGCTCGCCTACGCCCACCAGAACGGCGTCGTCCACCGAGACATCAAGCCCGAAAACGTGCAGATTCTGCCCGGCGGCCATGTCAAGCTGACCGACTTCGGCATCGCGCGGCTGATGGGTGAACCTTCCATCACCCAGGATGGACAGGTATTCGGTACGCCGAGCTATATGTCGCCCGAACAGGTGGCGGGCAAACCAATCGACCATCGCTCCGACATATTCTCACTGGGCGTACTGATGTATGAGATGCTCGCGGGGAAAAAGCCTTTCACCGGGGACAGCGTCGTCACGATCACCTACAACATAATGAACATGGAGCCGCCCCCGCCGCCGGGTGCGCCGCCGTACATGGTCGGCATCATCCGCAAGGCTATGGCGAAGGACCCCAACATGCGGTATCAGAGCGTTGAGGAATTGGCCGATGACCTCAGGAACGAGCGCTCGGGCGACGTCTTTCTCGGGGATCTTAACGCAGCGACAGCATATCCCTCGCCTTTCGGCGGACCTCAGCAGCCTCAACAGCAGTCAGTTCCCATCACGCCGTACGGTACCCCGGTTCCTTCGCCTGCATCTGGGAGTGCCCCCGATCCGTTTGCGCAGTCGTTTCCCGCACCGACTATTCCGCCGCCGGCTCCTCCGCAGCCCATACTGAGCGCGGAGACACGCAACTTCCTGGGCGTACTGTTGCTTGTGATCGGCGTAGCGGGCATGTTGGTCTTCGCCATCTGGGCGATCAATCTTGCTTATCAGAGCTACTCGACGGCTCAAATCTCGGAAGCGGCTCGGCGCTATTATGAGCAGGGAGTGGAGCAGTTCAATAGGGGCAATATCGACGCGGCGGAGCAGATGTTTCAGAACGCAATCCGCGTGTCGCCGGGGTCAAAAATCGCGGAGGTTGCGAAAGACGGTATCTACCAGGTCGCGGTCAAGAGAGCGAATGTCTACGCTCAGTCCGGTAGCAAGCAAGCACTGGCAGACCTGGCAAACAGAATGATAAAGCTGCGTCCAGATGCACCGGAGGGTTACTATTACCTGGGACTAGCCTTCGAGCTGGAGGGAAAGTTCCAGAACGCAGTGGATAACTATGAGAAAGCGTCGAGCCTGGCCGGGAACGACCGGGCCGGATACGGGCCCGCGGCGCGTGCTCGGCGGGACCTTCTTCTACAGCAGATGCAATCAAGTGGACAGGCGGCGCCGCCCACTTCCGGTCCAACTGCTGAGCCGGCAAGGCCGCAAAGCGAAATCCCTTTCCAGCCGGGGTCTCAGCCGCCGCAATAATGCAGGCCGTTACCATACGGCGGTTTTCGGCAATCTTCTGCTTGGTTGAGGGGCGTTGGACCGCCGATGACCGGGCAGTTCTGCTCGACGGGAATCACGTTATGCTGAACTTGTTTCAGCATCTAGGCGCGGCAGGAATCGATCCTGAATCGAGTACGGGAGGACGGGGTCCGGGGAGTTTGCGCTTGCTAGACCGAACTGATACCTGAAAACGCAGGGTAGGCGTTTTATTGCAACGATCTGCAGTAGGCGGATTAGCACAAACAGTGTGAAAGGAGGGGCCCTTACAGGGTATAAATGATTCACCACGGAGGTTGTTGCAACAGGTAAAGTTTCCGTCGGTTTTCCCGACGGACACAGCAGCCGGTCATCGCCGCGAATAGGCGGCACCGACTGCAGCGAAATAGCCACCAGCACGATGAGGTAACGCACGTTGAACCGTATCATCACTCTTACGACCGACTTCTCGATGTCCGACGCATACGTAGGTATGATGAAGGGCGCGATCCTATCCGTGTCCCCGGACATCAAC
>JBMFPI010000323.1:0-4178 GCA_049969195.1 Armatimonadota bacterium | reverse complement strand
TGTCCGAGTCTACGCGTACCTCCCACGGGGAGGGTGGTCTCAAAAGATATCATCGAACCGGGCCTGAGGTTTGAGGAGGCTATGCGTGCCACATCGTCTATCATTGACAGCTCGGCCTCCTTGCTGTCGGAGAGCAGCACCGGCACGATTACCACGACTACTTCGCTCAAGGCGATGGCCGCGCCCGTATCGGTGGTAGCGAGGAGTCGACCCGACCTGACGCCCTCGGCTAGAAGTTCGTCAACCCCGGGTTCGTAAAAGGGACACACTCCGGCGTTGATGCTTTCCACCTTGGCAGGATCCACGTCACAGACGGACACACTAGCGCCTCGCGACGCAAATACGCAGGCGAGCGGCAGGCCCATTTTTCCTGCACCAACCACAGTCACATTCATATAGCTAACCCTTCCAGTTGGATATCCCAGGCGCCACCCAGCTCGAACCGATTCTCCTATCGGCGTTCGGGCGATTGCCCGGGTGGAGTTGCTAAGCTTTCCCACACATCGAATCGATAAGTGCTACGTACTTGGCCCTTTCGACCTCCCAGTTCCAGCGGTCGCGCAGCGCAATACCCTTCCTGGACATGGAGCGCATCTTGTCCGGGTTTTCGTAGAGCTCGATCACGGCCTCTTCGAAAGACCTGACGTCGCCCGGAGCAACAAATTTCACGACGTCGTCCCCGTAGTAGTTCTCCATGGTCCGCGTCCGCGAAACGATCGTTGGTAGCCCGGCCGTAACGTATTCTATCACCTTGCCTATGAAGCACAGATCGGTGTGAACATCCTTGAGCAGGACTGACACCCCGACGTCTGCTTGCTTGATCAAATCCGGTATCTCGGTCCAAGGGACTCGGCCGCGAAACTCAACAATATCAGACACGCCCAATTGCTGTGCGAGGGCCTGAAGTTCCTCAACCTGATCGCCCCACCCTATGACGCACAGCTCGATCCCCGGCACCCGCTCTTTCAAACGCGGCAGTGCGCGTATCACTATGTGCAAACCGTATCTCTCGGAGATGGTGCCGGTATACAACAGGCGGAACCGGGACTTCTCCTTAAACCTGTCGGACTCCGGCAACAGCGCGGAACTGATGAAGTCGGAATTGGGCATATTCATCAGGACCGCAGGATACTTGTTCGGAACCAGAGCATTTAGATGCCTGCGCATTTCATCCGAAACGGTCAGAACGGCGTCTGCGAAGCCCATGCTCCGTTTCAGCTGCCACCTGAGCGCACGCACCACAAACGACGTTTCGCCCAGAGCGTACTTAGACTGAAACAATTCCGGCATCGGATCGTGCACATCCAGGAGCACCTTGCTCCCCAGTAAGCGCGGGATGACTGCAGTAAACACAAGGAAATCCGGCATATTGTTGACGTGAATCACCCGATAACGCTTTCCAAGCCGCAGCGTCAGGACCAGCGAGGTCAATGCAAAAAAGGCGATGTACTCCCACGCGTATCTGAGCCGCGATCCGCGCTTTCTGGCAAGAGGAAGCCGGTACACATTGACACCGTTGACTACATCCCGCGACGGCTGCCCCTCCTCGCTGATACAGATCACGTCTACAGCGTAGCCAGCGTCGACAAGAGCTTCAGCCTCGAGTTTGACCCTGGAATCGACAAGGTAAGGGCCGTGGAGTATGTGGCATACTCGTTTCACCGCGTGTTTGGCCCCCACCTCTCAAGAACTTCGCCCCGCGGGTCGGTAAAGACAAGCGTGTCGTCTTCCAGACGGGCGTAAGCAAGAATTGCTCTGCGAGCGTCATTTCTTTCCACACTAATCGCGCCGTCACAGTTTATCAGCTCCAGATCGGCCCGCGTCCGCCACCACCGATCAACCTCACCCGGCAGGGCGTACCAGCTCCGCTTTTCTGCACGCCGGTCAGCGAGATATGCGAGGAGCGACTTGAAGCAATCCAGAGCTTTCCGCTCAATCAAGTAGTCAGGATGAACGATCAAGGTCACAAGGCCGTTGAAACTGTCTATGATCTCAATCTGCTGTTTCCATAGCCGCGTCGAGTAGTCCTGTAGAATATGAAACAAGGTGTAGTCCTGTGTGGTAGTGAGCGGGAGTTCTAATATATTGCCCACGAAGTAGGGCGTCACGGTACAGCAACCGCCTCTCTGCGGGTCCAAGTGCGCTACGTTGGGCACGGACATATCGTAAGAGAACTCGAACGCGTCGTACCAGTCCAGTCTCCTGTACATCGCCCCAGCTCGAAAACCGCGAGCGCCCCATTGCTGACAATACGAATTAATGCGGGCCGCTCGAGCGAGGAAGGTGGCGCGATTTGAATACAGGCGCCCATCGTGATTCAAGTCGTGAACGTTCACCTCAAAACCCCTCGACCGGATGCTATCCAGCAATCTGTCCGGCACGGAATAGCGGTCTTCCGGGATAATCTGAAACGAGGCCCTGAAGCCGTGCGATTCGTGGATATCCATGAGGTTCTCGCAAAAGTCGAGACCGGCGCGAGTCTCCACATCGTGAGTTATCACGGTGCAGCTTTTGTATCCGTCCGGCCAGAACCAGACAAATGGGATTGGCTCCCGGCAGCACTTGACACCGAGGCGCATCAGGTAGCGCATCATAGTGTCGACACTAGTGTCTACCGGCCATCTCGGGAACGGAATTGCCCTCCAGTCCCTCAAATACGCCCGCTGGAGATGCCTACGAAATCGCACGGGCATCAGCGGTCTAGCCAGATAGTAAGTCCATGTGAGGACTGACTTCACCGCACCGCGCGCCTCGCGTTGTGACTCCGATATGTAGCGCTCGAGCCGCAAGTTATCGGTACACTCGTCGGGATCGAACGCCAGAACACATCTGCCTGCCGAGTCCTCGATTGGGTCTGACAGATCCGGCAGGTCGCTTTCCGTGCCCAGCGACGGCAACGCGGCTAGAGCACGCCCGTAGCAAACCGCATCCGCGACTCGAAAGTAACCGGAATCGCCGTTGCCGGCTGCCTCGTTCACCTCTAAGTCAGCGAATTGCGGAGGGCAATGCCAATACTCTTCGAAGGCTCTCGACCTCATCAGCCCACGTGCCTGTAGATAAGTCTGCCAACCAGTGAAAGCACTGCATCCGGACACCAGGAGAAAGCCCGTCCGGCAAGTTTCATCGGCCAGCCTTTATCTTCTCGAACGCGCCCAGGCGCCGGGCAGCGACGATAAACTAGCGGAGATCTCGAACATCCCCATCGCTCCTTGAAAGTAATAAGGCCCTGATTGCCGATATCGGTTCGCCCCATGTCCAGCACTGCAGCGCCGTCTTTCTTCGCGATTTTGATGGCCTTCCAGATCAGCATCGGTGTGCCGCCCAGGTTAGTGTATCTGGGATCCGAGCAGCCATACTTGTAGTAGTGCACGCGCTTGTAGGCGGCCGTGATTATGGAAGCCATGGGAATACCGTCCCTAGAACACACGTGGACATAGGCACTCCCCTGCAGACACTCGACCAGATTGCAAAACCACTCATACGGCTGAGGAGGAGTCTGGTGTTTGCGCCGGGTCATCAAGAGCATTCGGTAAAACTGTCTCAACAGATCGTCCGACTGGCCTACTTGGTATTCCAACCTCTCACGCTCGGCTCTGCGTATCATCTGGACTACGCTTGTCTTGTGGAACGACGCAAGCAACTGATCCGAATCGGGCGAAAGATCCAGGCTGTGAAAATGAAATCTTTCAGCCGGACCAAATGCGCTCGAACCGGCTTCGTCCCCTCCGGGCAAACGAAGCGGACGGAGCTCGACATATTTCCAACCCTGTCTCGTAGCTTCTGCCAGGAGGTATTGCTCTATCTCACGTAAGTCGTCAGCATTGTCCACGAGCGGCTCACAGTGATCAGAAAACGGCAGTGAAACCAGCCGCTTGCCCGTCAGCCAGCTATTCACTCGACAGAACGGGATCCCGTCCGCCAGTTCCCTGCCAGGCGGCGTCGTAGTGTACACAACTGGATCATAGCCGTATGTTCTGCGCAGAACCTCGAGCCACTGCGGCGTGTGAAAAACCGAGGCGGCAGGGTGGCGACTCAAAAACTCGGGCCAGCGGGGATCGTCAAGAGGGTTCAATTGGTAGACAGCCATCGATTCAGTCCCCGAAGCTCTCAGCGTCTAACGCCCAAAGTTGGGCATGTTCGCCACAAATTGACGGTTGAAGTCCTTGAGAAATACTTCG
>JBMFPI010000322.1:0-4217 GCA_049969195.1 Armatimonadota bacterium | reverse complement strand
GTCCATGAACTCGTTATAGAGCGAGCTCTCGTGCAGTGCGACCAGTCCCCCGCCATTCTTGACGAACGCCCGTATCTGCTCGAGCCCCTCGTCGGAGATGCCGGCAGTGTTCGGCAGAATCAGCACTTTGTACTGATTGAGAACCTCGCCCTCCTCGACGTCCGCCTCGGTTATGATGTCGAGCGGCAGGTGTTCCTCGAGCGCCGCTCGGAACACGCCGAGGGCTGATTCCATATGGTAAGGCAACCGGCGCTCACCGGGTGGTATCTTGCTGATGTCGGGTGTATCGACCCCGCTGCCTATCCACCAGTTTGCGAGCACGCTCCTTGCAGGGGTCTGGTACATCAGCCTGGTGCTTTCGGAAACAAACATTGCCGCCCACTTGACCGACTTCGCCCTAGTCGTGTATGGCGCTCGCTCTCTGATCAGCCTGGTGTAGTAGTCCGGAGGCAGGCTGTTGTTGTTCTGCCACATGCCCTGAGCGGCGCGGCCGCCATTTGTGATCACCGTCAGCAGGCGGAAAGCACACTCGACCGGCGGGGCCACCATCGGCTGCTGGCCCTGGGTGCAGTAGTAGGGCAGCATCCACACGGGGCGCTCACCGGTCAGACCGCGATAATAACGCACGACAAAGCTTGGCAGCAGATTCGAGCCCTGGTCGGGGGGAAAATCCCAGAACAGCTCAACTATCGGCGCGCTCAAGAGTCGGTTGGCGTGGTCGGAGCACTCTGCAAGCGGGGCAAAGGACCAGTGCCACCAGCGCCCTGGGCCGGTACTCCAGAAGAACGCGGCGAAATCGGGCTTGACCGCCTGCACGCTCTTCATCCACTTGTCCACAAACAGCGTGAACCGGTTGAGCCGCCACTTGAGATACCGTCTGAACTCGGGGTTCGTGAGGTCGTCGATCGAGGCCGTCTGCACTCCCGGCTCACCCGGTGCGGGCACGGCCTTGAACGGGATATCCTTTCCGGTATCCTTCTTGTACGCCTCGCGGCAGTATTTGCAATAGCACTGCGTCCAGCAGCCGAAGCCGTCCAGGTTGGCACCGTCCCATCCCAGTTGCTTGACCAGTTCGACCGTGGATTTGATGTAGTAATCACCATAGGGCGAGTTCCAGCACCCGGTGACGGGGATTGCGTCCTTTGTCATGTCCTCGGCGGTCCGCGGTTTGGCGTCGGGATACGGCAGCTCCTGCCAATCCGGGTGTTCGATATAGAGGAGCGGCCTGTCCCACATCCGCATCAGCTCGCCGATCACCTTCAGACCTCTAGCGTGTGCTTCGGCTACGTTTCTGCGGTGAGGCTCCAGGTCAACGGGCTTACCGGTATTGATGTCGACGATAGTGCCCTTACCGTCCCAGGTGTAGGGCCCGCCGGCAAACCCGGGACCGGCCGCATTCGTGCCGCCGCAGACGATCTCCACGCCGCGCTCGACTGCCTGGTCCGCTTTTTCCACCCCGAAAAGAAACGTCTGACGCTCCTCCAGCCAGTCCGGGATGGGCGTCGGTTTGGGGAGCGGTTTGAGTTTGAATGGGCCCTCTGCGCGACACACAGCGCTCGCGGCGAGGAGTAATCCGACAAGCATGACCACAAACCTCCATATGCTCGTGTGAATCCGTGCTGTGATACAATCCATCAGTTCGAGTCCTTTCCGCCCACAGTCAGCACATCGCTCGTAGCCGCCTCGATCTTGCCGGGGTTGATCAGCACAGTGTCCGTGATCGTTTTGACCCTAAGGCCGAGGCCGTCGCACCGGATGGTCGAGTTGACAAGTTTTCCCTCGGGACAGTCGAATATGAGCCCCCTAAACCAGGCCGCCGTCGGCTTGCATGCGAAATCGACTTCATCGCAAACAGTGGACGGCACGCCCGTGAAGATCGCCTTCGACGCTTGCGGCAGGCAGCCGGTTACGATCACGCACTCTGTCCTGTCGCTGTTGTAGAAGATCGCGTCTGCGAGCGTCTCGGTCTCGCTGTAGAACGTGGTACCGTAGAAGACGGTGCATCTTGGGCCGTCCGACAGATGCACGAGCTGAGGCCCGGCGCCCGATACATTACCGCCGATCCAGCGCATCTGCGTCGTGCCGTCTAGACGCAGCGCAGTTGCCTGCGTCTTCCCTCCGGGTCTGGACAGCTCGTAGATTTCGCAGGCGACGAGAGTCCAGTCGCTGGTATGCGAGTCGCCGGAGAATACCGACGTGTAGGCGGACTTCACGCCAGCATAGTTGTCGTGCGTGAAGGCCACTACCGGCACCGGCCCGTCGTAGTAGTTGTAGAAGTCGCAGTCGATCATAGTGCTGCCGGGCACGCCACAGCAGTAGAGGGTGGCGATCGAGCACTTGCCGGTTATGTAGAGCCGCTCGAAATCGACAGCGTTGGAAACGTTGCCGTCGACCTGCGCAAGTAGGATCGCGACTGCTGGCGTCGTGGCCTGATTGTAGGCGCCCAACTGGAAGCTTTCTAGCTTGATGGACCTTGAGCCCGTGACGTCCAGGACCACTACACCGTCTCTTGCGGGCATCAGACGTGTGGCGTTCGGGCCTTCTCCAGTGAGGGCGAAACCGTGGTCGATGTTGGTAAGGTCCATGCTGGTGACGTTGTACGTGCCCACGGGCAGGTAAACGGTCCCGCGCGTGTGCCTTACCGAGTCGTTGGCCTTCTGGATCGCGGCGATGTCGTCGGCCGCCCCGTCGCCGACGGCCCCGAAAGACTTCACCGACACCGCTTCGCCGACGGGCGCGGCGCTCGCGACGGAGGCCAACGCGGCAGCAGCGATCAGGTACAGCAAGGCTTGCACAGTCGTCAAGTCGTCACCCCTTTATCCCAGCCAGCTTGATGCCCTCGGTGAAGAACCTCTGGCAGAAGACGAAGGCAATGATCAACGGTAGCATCACAATCACCGATGCCGCCATGAGCAGGTTCCAGTTGATCCCGAACATACTCTGAAACGTCGCCAGTCCGACGGGCAGCGTCTGCATCTCGATCGAGTTGTTGATAATCAGCGGCCACATGAAGTCCCGCCAGCTCCACATGAACGTGAAGATCACCAGCGTTGCCAGCGCTGGGCCGGAAAGCGGTATGATCACGTGCCGGAAGACGCCGAGCTTGGAACAGCCGTCGATCACGGCGGCCTCGTCGAGCTCTCTGGGAACCGTCATGAAGAACTGGCGGAGCATAAAGGTCCCGTAGGCAGAGAACAGCCCCGGTGCAATAAGCGCAAAATACGAGTCGCCCCCAATGACATTGCCCAACCAGGTCTGCCTAAAATAGAACTCATAGGGAACCATGTCCCCCAAGATACGGAGCACCGCGAACACGGGGATCATAGTCACAACCCCCGGCACCATCATCGTGGCCAGGTAGCCCAGAAACAAGGCGTCCCTGCCGGGGAACCGCAGCCTTGCGAAGGCGAACGCGGCCAGGGAGGACGTTACGACCTGCCCCAACGTAACCGTCACCGCAACCAGCAGCGAGTTGAATAACATTCTGCCGAATGGGATTGCCGTGACAGCGTCCAGGTAGTTGCGCCAAATCACTTTTTCGGGAATCCAGTGCATTTGGGGTGCAAAAACTTCCCCTGCCTCTTTCAGCGACGTTGATATCATCCACAAGAAGGGCAGGACCATCGTGGAGCCGAGCACGCTCAGCAGAACGCAAATCGCGATCTTTGCGGCAGGCCTCAGCGACCGCCCGGATGCGTCCATCTGCCCATCTTGCCGCAACGGGGAGGACGCTAGGTTTTCTGCTTGGAACGATAGCCGCGCGGCAGGTCCCCCACTTTGCGGAAGCGGGGCCGGCGGTTCAATCCCTCCTGTTACGCTGGCTGCAGTATGCATCAGTGATAACCTATGCGGCGCTCGATAACCCTCCAATTGAGCACCGTGACCGCCAGGATGACTATGAACAACACCCAGGCGATAGCCGCTGCGTAACCCATTTTGAAGAACGCAAAGGCATTGTTGTAGATGTAGTAGACGATGGTCGTGGTCGCGCCCGCCGGCCCGCCGCGAGTCATCATATATGGCCCTTCGAAGTTGCCCTGAAACGCGCCAATAAGGCTGGTGATGAAGATGAAAGATGAAGATGAAAAACGTGGTCGGGTACAGGCTAGGCCATCTGATTGCGAAGAACCGCTGCAGGCCGGGAGCCTGTCCCAGCCATAGTGGAAAGTTGGCTGGTGGCTCGTCTATTCTATGCCGCTTTGCCCTCCTGGTCAATA
>JBMFPI010000321.1:0-4219 GCA_049969195.1 Armatimonadota bacterium | reverse complement strand
GATAGAGGATTTGGGCGTCGAGACGGCTGCGGAGGTGCTGGTGGAGGCGGATCCTCAAGTGCAAGCCTCGATCGTCGAGAACCTCAATGATGAGCTGGCGGCCGACATCCTGGAGGAAATGCAGCCGGACGAAGCCGCCGATGTCCTGGGCGACATCAGCGCCGAGCGCCGTGAGGACATCCTGGAGGAGATGGAGCCGGAGGAAGCCGAAGACGTCAAAGAGCTTCTGGCTTACGACGAAAAGACAGCCGGCGGCCTGATGACTACCGAGTTCGTAGCTATCTCGAAAGACCTTACCGCCCAGCAGACGATAGACCGGATCCGAGAGATTGAACCAGACGCCGAAACAATTTACTACATCTACGTGACGGACTCGGCCGACCATCTTGTCGGCGTGATCTCGCTGCGCGACCTGATCGTAGCGAAGCCCGACACGCCTGTGGAACAGTTCATGATCGAGAAAGTGATCCATGTGCACACGGACGCCTCTATCGAGGAAGTTGCGCAGGCGCTGTCGGACTACAATCTGCTGGCTGTTCCGGTCGTTGATGACGAGAACAGACTCAAGGGAATTGTGACTGTGGATGATGCGCTCGAAGAGGTTCTTCCCGAAGACTGGCGACGGCGCATCCCGAGGATCTGGCGATGAAAGCATTGACCAGAGACGGTAGATCAAGAAGTGGAAAGCGGCAACCGCAAACCGGGGAACCCGGAGGCGAGGACGATCCGCCTTTGCCCGGATCGTCTTGTAAGCTCGCGATCCCGAATCCCGTATTGAAAGGAGGTGTGCGATATGAGGCGGCTCGGCCGTCGAAGACTGCTCGCGTTTCTGGCGGTCGTTGGGCCGGGGTTGATCACGTCGGCGGCGGACAACGATGCCGGCGGCGTTATCACATATACCCAGGCAGGCGCCATGTATCGCTACGACCTCCTCTGGGTCATCGTCGTGGTCACAGTGGTCCTCGCCATGATCCAGGAAATGTGTGCGCGCATGGCGGTGGTGACCCAGAAGGGCCTCGGCGAGCTCATACGCGAGAACTTCGGGGTCAAGTGGACCATGTTTGCGCTGGGTACGCTGCTGGTCGCGAACCTGGGCGTTACGGTTGCAGAGTTTGCGGGCATTGCCGTGAGCTTGGAGGTCTTCGGGCTGCCGAGGCATCTGAGCGTGCCAGTCGCCGCATTCGTGATATGGTTGCTGGTCGTCAAGGGCACTTTTCGAGTGGTCGAAAGAGTCTTTATGGCTCTCATGATCCTCTACGTGACGTACATCGTCTCGGGGATCCTTGCGCACCCGGATTGGGGCGAGGTACTCCACAGCATCTACTCACCGCGGTTCGGCCCTGAGACCAGAACCCCACATTTCCTCTTCCTGACAATCGCCGTTATCGGCACCACAATCACCCCGTGGATGCAGTTCTTCCTCCAGGCGACTGTGGTGGACAAGGGCGTCAGGATCGAAGATTACGCATACCAGAAGCTCGATGTATTTGTCGGCTCTTTCATGACCGATCTGGTGTCGTTTTTTATGATCGTAGCCGCGGCTGCGATGATCTACGACGTACACCGCGGGCCGGTGCCCATCAACAACGCGGCGGAGGCCGCGGCGGCGCTCCGGCCGGTAGCACGCGGGTTTGCTGAGAAGCTCTTTGCGATTGGGCTGCTTGGCGCCTCAATGCTCGCGGCAGCGGTCGTGCCTCTTTCGACGGCCTACACCTATAGCGAGGCGTTCGGTTGGGAGATCGGCGTTTCGCGGAAGCTCAGGGAAGCTCCCGTGTTCTACGGCGTTTATACGTTCAGTATCCTGTTCGGCGTGACTGTCGTCCTGCTTCCCAGCGTGCACCTGGTGAACGCTATGATCAATGCCCAGGCGGTCAATGGCATACTCTTACCGGTCATCCTCGTCTTTATGCTCAAGCTGGTCAATCGCAAGGACGTGATGGGCAGCTACACGAACTCACGCACCTACAACGTCGCCGTCTGGACGACCGCCGTGCTGCTGATACTGATGACTGTTGCCTGGCTGGTCGGGCTGGCGCTGGGGTATTAACAGCCGCTTTCTTCGAAGTGCCCGAGGGAGCCGAGGGTCAAATGTAACCGGTCGCGCGGCAAACCCCGAGCGAATTATGTGCAATACGGTGTAACGCCGAGCGGCGCGCAGGCGTCCAAATACATACCGCACCAACCAGTGCGGAAGCTCAATCGAGCACAGGAAACCTTTTCCCTCTCCTGTTTCGCTGACCGTTGCCGAGGCCGTTGGCAGTTACTTACGAAGCGTGCTGACAGACGGCGGCGAGAAAAGGCGGCCGGCCTGGACGACCCCATCCCATTCCCCGCAGGTCGGCCGCCGATCTTCGTCAGGCTATTGCGATAGGAAACAAATCCAACACTTTCAGCGGTTCGAGGCCCCTAGACTGAGCGGGAGAATCGCCAAAAAACCCGCCTGTTGCAACGACCTCTTTGTCGGCCTGCCTCACTCGAACGTGGTCAGATAGTCCCTGTTTGCCTCGAACATCTCGTCCACCATCGACTTGATTTCCGCAAGGCTGAGGACTGCGGATGTGAGCGGGTCGTAGCAGATTGCGTGGAAGACCATGTCGCGGTTGCCTTCTATACAGGCCTGAACCGCCATCTCCTCGGTCGCCGCGTTCAGGTTGTTGAGTATGGCGCACTGCGGGGGCAGCGGACCTACGTGAATCGGATCCAGACCCCGCTTCGAGGCGATAACCGGCACTTCGACACAGCAGCCCCACGGGAGGTTATCGATCAGGCCGTAGTTGAGCACGTTGCCGTTGAACTCGAACATCGTTCCGTCGCCGAAGATGGCGTTGAATATGGACGCTGCGTATTCATGCCCGCGCTCCAGCCGGACCGGCGCTTCAAGTTGCTCTTTTATGTGGTCGCGCCAGGTGGCCTCGGTCTTGAGATATTCGTTCAGGATGTATGCATGCTCACCGGGGTTCCAGCCCGTGCCGTGTGTGCAGTATTTCTCGATCAGATCGGGGCGCTTCCTAAACCAGGCGACGTATTCGGAGTTATGCCCGCTTGACTCGGTGACGTAGTAGCCGAGGTGCAGAAACATCTCGTTCCTGACCTGTTCGTGGTTGTAGATCTCTGGCCTGGTGGTAACTGCCTCGCGAATCAGTGGGTAAGCGTCCTTGCCGTTCCACTTGAAGTTCACATACCACGCCTGGTGGTTGATCCCCGCGCAGAGGTAGGTTATCTCGCTCATCGGCGCACCGATCCAGCTCGCCAGCATCGCAGCGGTTCCCTGGACGCTGTGGCACAGGCCAGTTGCCTTAACCTTCGTATGGCCCAACACGGCCCGGCATAGCATGGCCATCGGGTTGGTATAGTTGAGGAAGGTCGCGTCAGGGCAGTACCTTTCTATATCGCGGGCGATGTCCAACATTACGGGGATCGTGCGCAGGGCCCGGAATATCCCCGATGGTCCGCGCGTGTCGCCGACGTTGATGTCAACGCCGTACTTCATCGGGATCTCAGTGTCCGATCGAAACACCTGCGGGCCGCCCTGGAGAATCGTGCACACAACGCCGTCGGCCCCATCGAGCGCTTCCGCGCGGTCCATCGTGGCATACACTCTGGCAGGGTACTTGCCCGCCTCGACGATTCTGTCAACCGCTGTCTTTATGAAGTCCAGCCGCTCCGCGTCAATGTCCATCAGAGCGATGGTGGAATCCGCCAGCGCAGGAAAAGTCAGGATGTCGCGCACGAGGCCCCGGGTGAACCCGAAGCTTCCCGCGCCTATGAATGCGATCTTGGGCATGATTGTTAGTACTCCTCTGGAAAATGCGATTCGAGATTGGAGATCCGGCATCCGGCCGGTCTCAAACTTTGGCTTCGGCAGCAAGACGGGCGTATCCTGCGCGCGGTGTGCGCGTCTTGCACCTTGGTATGCCTCTGTTCCGCTTCGGGAACAGGCGGGGCGGGTTCCGCACATGGCGCACAGGTCGGAATTCCCTAAGAGACTGTTCAGTTTTCCGGGAACTTCATCCTGGGCGCAGCGAAGGGTCGCCTCGTGAGACCGAGATTCTTCACTCCGCTAAGAACCACGGTCGGGCGAGGCTGAGATTCCAGCTCCCTTGACGGGTGAGGCGGGGGCGAGGTTGATATACTCCCTCTCCCTTGACGGGAGAGGGCTGGTGTGAGGGTGATAGGCTGGCTCTGCGTGCAGCGGGAACTCAACGCCTTGTAGCCTTTC
>JBMFPI010000320.1:0-4233 GCA_049969195.1 Armatimonadota bacterium | reverse complement strand
GGACGGCTACCAGTTCGGCAAAGGCGCCGAGATGGGGATCAGCACGCAGAAGCTGCATGCGCGCGGCCCGATGGGCGTCGAGGAGATTACCACGTACAAATACGTGGTGACCGGCAATGGCCAGCTTAGAAGCTAGTGAATCGGCGACAATCGGGCTTATGGGCGGAACGTTCGACCCGGTCCACGTGGGCCACCTGATTCTGGCGCAGGAGGCCCGCGAACAGCTCGGGCTGGACGAGGTTCTGTTTATCCCCGCGCGTGAGCCGCCTCACAAGCCGGGGCAGGTTGTCGCATCGGTGGATGACCGACTGCAGATGGTAAAGCTCGCGACCAGGGACGAGGAATATTTCGTGTGCTCGCGAGTGGAACTTGACCGCGCCGGGCCGTCATATACAATAGATACGATAAAAGAGATGCGTCGGCTTCTGGGCCAGTCGGCGAGGATGTACTTGCTCATGGGCGCCGACGAGGCCCGAGACTTGATGTCCTGGCGCGATCCTTACGGAATTCAGGAGCTGGTCACAATTGTCGTCGCCGATCGACCCGGGTGCAGTTTCCAATCGGCGAGAAAGCGCCTGCCGGAGGATCTGGCCCGGAAACTGGTTCGGCTCAAGATGCCCGGTGTCGACATTTCATCGACCCAGATCCGCGAGCGGGTGCGAAGCGGAAGGTCAATAAAATATCTCGTTCCGCGAGACGTGGAGCAATACATACTCGAAAACGGATTATACAAGGAGAACCCTCATGAGGTCCCGGAGCAAGTGCGTGAGCTCTAGGTCGGGGCTGCCTAACCGCAGAGGAGGAACATCCTGGATAGCCGTAGTTCTGGTGGTACTACTGGGATCGGCTGTCGGGATCGCGGCCGGCACGTACCTGGCCGTTTGGCTGCCGACGATGAGGGCCACGCACACGTCGTTCGGCGACTTCCTCACCGGCGCTTTCGGCGGGCAGAGATACGTTCGAATTCTGATGATCGGTGAGGACGACACAGCAAAGAAAAACAAGAACGGCAACGGTCTTTCCGATACACTGGTAGTGCTCGCGCTCGATACCGAGACCAAAGAGGTGCGTGCGCTGTCGATCCCTCGCGACACGCGCGTAAAGATCCCGAACCATGGCTTCGGCAAGATCAACTCGGCTCACGTCTTCGGCGGCCCACAGCTTACAAAACAAGTGGTCCAGGACTTGCTCGGGGTGCCGATCGAATATTACGTCAAGACCAACACGCACGGTCTGCGCGGGCTGGTCGACCTGGTCGGCGGCGTGTATATCAAGATCGACAAGGATATGCATTACGTTGACCGCCACGGAGGGCTTTACATCAATCTGAAGGCACGGCCGAAAAAGCAGCTCCTTAATGGGAAGCAGGCGGAAGGCTACGTGCGCTTCAGGCACGACGCACACGGCGACAGCGGCTACGATATCGTCAACGGAAAGAAGGTTCCGGCAGGCCGGATCGTTCGGCAGCAGATATTCCTGCGGGCGCTGGCCAACCGGATTCTGGCGCTGCCGTCCAAGCGTGAGAGGGCACGCGTGCTGGAGACGGCTTACAACCGGGGCTACGTGGTGAGCGACCTCAACATGAAAGACTGGGACGGCCTCGCCGACTTCTTGAAGGACTTTAAGCCGGAAGAGATGCGCATGGAAGTGCTTCCAGGTAGGCCGGGAATGGTCGGCAAGGTCAGTTACTGGCTGCCGGACACCAAACAGCTCGCACAGGTCGTCAACGTCGCGCTGCTGTTCAAGGAACCGAACCCGAAGGTTGAGGTGCTCAACGGAAGCGGTGTCGCCGGAGCAGCGCGCAAGATCGCAAAGCAGTTGGAGGAAGCGGGTTACGAGGTCACGCGAACCGACGTCGCCCTCAAGTCGGACTACTATCAATCACAGGTCATTACGCGCAAGGGCAAGACCGAGCCCGTGATGCGCATCGCCAGGCTCATAGGATCCCCCATTATCATTGAGGACGGAACACCTGGTAACAAACCGGACGTCACAGTCATAGTGGGCCGGCGCGAGGCATATTAAAAAATCACCGGAGCGAGCTATCGATACTCAAGATAAACTTCGGATAATACAGGAAATCCTCCGGGAGAAAAAGGCGGAGGATGTCGAGGTGATCGAAGTCGGCAAGCGGACGCTCGTGGCCGACTACTTCGTGATCGCCAGCGGAACATCGAACACGCACATCAAGGCCATAGCCGACGGCCTTGTCATCGACGGAAAAAGCCGGGGCGTCAAGAAGGACCGCATCGAGGGCTACAAGGAGGCGACATGGGTCCTAGTCGACTACGGCGATATCGTAGTTCACATATTCGCTCCGGAGGAGCGAGCCTACTACGACATCGAGTCCCTTTGGAAGGAGACCGCGGTCAGGCTCCAGACATCGGCAGGCTAGAGGCTAGCGGGCGTGCGTCAGGCTGCTGCGATAGGCGTGTTTTTTGCGATTCTCCCGCCTGGTTTAAGGAGCGTAGGGTCGCTGAAAAGGCCTGGTTTGCGTTGTACCGCGACAATCTTGCGCGCAAGTCCGCTGAGAGAGTTTAAGGGATATGGGAATCTCGTTTTGAGCCTGGCGAGTGATCCCCGTGCCGCCCGCAGATTATTCGCTGTGCTCGCCGCGAGCTTCCTGCACGGCCCGGCGCCGTCAGTCGGCATAGCGTAGACTGAGCCCTCGGCATATCTTCCTGTTGTCTGGGTCGGCGCGAACCGGCCGAGCCGCCCTGCAGCCGCGAAGAAGGATGTTGGCCGCAAGCATGGATCCCGAGGATGTAAGAAAGCAGGCCGAGTTCGAAAGGCTTTTCAGGGCCGCACGCATAAACCGCAAGCGAGGCGACTACCGCGAGGCCGAGCAGCTCATACACCGCGCTTTGGAGATCAAACCGGACGATTTGGAGGCCCGCGAGTTCGCGGCGGATATACTGTACGCAAGGGGCGAGATCGAGAAAGCGGCCCAGGAGTACAAAGCTATTTTCGAGGCGGAACCATCCCGCGCGTCGGCGGAGGAGAAGTTCGCCAGAGCCACGATTGAGATAGCCGAAGCCAAACGCCAGAAGGACCTGCTGAGGCTCATGATCGAAAACCCTCAGGCGTTCCGCGCGACATATGAGCTGCCGCCTCGCAGCCCCCTGATGGCAAGCATCCTCTCCGGCTTACCCGGACTCGGGCATGTCTACTGCGGCCAGGTCGTCAGAGGCATCGTCATCTTTCTGATTGTCACGTTCTCCTGGCTTCTGTTCTTTGCGCTGCGGCCCAGCGTCGGGGCCAGCTCCAACCCGATTGAAAGATTCGTGCAAGAGCTCGACGTGTGGGCGATCATATTTCTGTGCGTCGCCGTGTTCACCCACGTGTACGCCATTGTAGACGCTGCAGTCGCCGCTGAACGATCCGGAAAGCACGGTGGAAACCTCGCCGAACCAAGATAGCCCGGTTTGTCGGTTAGTTCGGCCGGGCAGGATAATAATCCCCCTACTGTGAAGCCGTCGCGTATGTGAAACACAGCCCCTGGCAGATGCCTGTCGGCTCAGTCTTACGGGCACAAACGTCAGGGATGCCGTCATCCTGAACTTGATTCAGGATCCATCCTTCCGGCGCCCAGATTCTGAGACAAGTTCGGCACAACATGATTCGCGGGGCTTTCTAAACCCTCATCCCGACCCTCTCCCGTAAAGGGAGAGGGAGTTTCTAGCGCTACCCAGATAGGCCGAGATGTGTTACGCCGGCCTAGGGTCCGGGCGGCGTGTTGCCGCCATATGGCATCGGGCGACCCGGGTGGTTTGTACGGAGCGGGAAATATGCTTCCTGCAATCGTGTCCGAGACAGTATGCCCCGGACGATCAAGTCTCAGAGGTTGTTTTGACGGAACGCAAGTACCGGCGTTTTCGGCGATTCGACGCGGCTTAACTGAGCGGGAGAATTCTCGAAAACGCGCACAGCGCGACAGTGTGTACGATAGCAACCCCTTGACAAATTCCACGTCGCATACTAACTGTCAAAAAAGGGACGCTTAAGGCTAACATAAGGAGGCGGCTGCAGTGACGGGCAAGGGAAGGCTTCACCTGTCAGCGCTGGTGTTCGTTCTGACGACTATGCGACCCGACCTGGCGGATGCGGCACTGAACATTGTCAATCGCATCAACCTGCACCCTGCCGGCGCCGGGGCGAGCCTGTCCCAGCCATAGTGGAAAGTTGACTGGTGGCTCGTCTATTCTATGCCGCTTTGTCTTCCTGGTCAACGTG
>JBMFPI010000319.1:0-4246 GCA_049969195.1 Armatimonadota bacterium | reverse complement strand
GCGCCAGCATGGACCTGGGTCGGATCATCAACGCGATCGCCGATTCCGCCGCCGTCAGCGCCAAAGACCGGCAATTAATGTCCGAGATATCCGGCGCACTGGATCTGAACGGCACGATGACCTTCTACTTCGCCCCCGCAATAGGAAAAATCCTGAAGGGCAACGGTGAGATCTGGACAACACTCACAATAGGCATGCCCTCGGAGGCCGTAAAACAAGGGGCTCCCCGAGAGATGTACGTCGCTATGAACATGAAAATGACCGTCACGCGGATCAAGTGAGTTTTTCGCGAGCAGTCTTTGGATTTCGCGGTAAGGTGTTGCGATAGGCACATTTTCGGCGATTCTCCTGCTTAGTTGAAAAACGTTGAATCCCCGAAAACGCAGGGTATGTATTCTATCGCGATTACCTCTCGCCAGCTTGCGAGTTCACGCCGCCACGCCGGCTAAGATCATTTTCGGGACCAGACCAGAATCAGCGTGTGCCTGCAAAGCAACCGGACAGTGATATCACCCGAGGCCGCTGCGAATTGTGCATCGGTCGGCTCGCCGTTTTCGTCGAACGCGCGAGCGGAACTCGGGGAGCCTTGGCATTCGGCTCGAACCCGGCACCCGGTCTCCTCGGCGTGATTGATCAGAATGAGTTGGTATTCCTTCTCGCGTTCTTCTCCCGAGGACTTAAGCGCCAGCCAGTTCACCTGGCCCGTGTCGGAGACGACCTCGCCGTCGAACGCGCTTACCCTAACATTCCGGCCGCGATCGTCGGTCCCGGTCAGGCTGGTGACGTCGAGCTTCATGCGGTCGCCGGTCCTTCGGTTTACTTCGTCCACCAGCCAGGGCACGGCGAAAGCCACCTTCTGCGCGGAATCCCACAGCGCCCAGAACTGGCGATCTCCGCCGGCCTCGCGGAACATCTCGATGGGCTGCTGCGTGATCGCGGCTGACAGCCAGAAAGCGCCGCCGCTGCGCTCGTCCTGCCACCAACCGATGGTCTTGGCAAGCGAGGCGAATGGCCTGAAGAAGTCATCTCCTGAAATGCGCCAGGCAAGGTGCGCGGCGTAGCCGAACGTGGGCGCTAAGTAGGTTCCGGGAGCCCAGTTCTGCTGCTCCGCGACGCCGCCGTAGCTGGTCCAGTAGTCCCTGGACTCCAGGACCCGTGTGCAAACGAATCGCAGAGCATCCTGAGCGGAGCTGACGGCTGCATCTGTATCACCCATCTCGGCGAATGCGACGGCAGCGATTGCGGACTCGTAGCCCTGCCGTGTCGAGCTGGGTTTTTCCGCCGCCGTAGATGTCCTCCCAATAGCCCCGGTAAAGGTGGTTGGCGGTGAATGTCTGTTTGAAATAGGAGCGTGCTTTTTCGGCTGCGTCGAGGTACTTCGTCTCGCCGGTCAGACGCCCGAACCGCCAGAGGCTCCACACGTTCCATATCGTCCCGCTGTCGCTCATGGGTGAGGCGACCGCTCCGTCCTCGTAATAGGCGTAGTGCCAGCTTCCGTCATCTTCCTGCATACGAACCATCCAGTCCGCGACGTCTCTGGCTCCTTCCAGGATGTCGGCCGGAAGAGTTCCGCGCGAGTGCCACACATGGGTGATCGCCCAGAGCACCGCCCCCATATTATGTGCAGTGATCCATCGGTTGCAGCCCTGGTCCATTCCAACCAGTTGCTCATCCGGGTAGTTGACGTGCCACTCGTAGAAGGGCGGATAGCCGAACGGAACCCTGCCGCTTTCCACAAGCTCGCGATCCGCGTACTCGGAAAAGAGCGCGCCCGCCATCGAGGCCCTTTCTTTTCGCTCCCCGGTACGGGGGCAGGAGGAGGTTGAATCATTCCTGAGCCTGCGGTCCAGTGTGAACCGCAGTATGCGGTCTATCTTCTCTTCAATCGAAGCATCTCCGGACATCCGGCCAGATCGTAAGGGCAGGCACGACATAGGGCAGGCTGTAAAATATGTAGAAGAAGTCGGTGTCCGGAAAAGACCGGATCATCTGGTATCTCTCGCTCCAGAGCTCGGGTCGCAAGACGAATCGGCACAGATCCGGCACAGCCTTGCTCACCGGCGAGAACTGCCTCGGCTCATCGAACCCGAAAACTTCCGCAACCACCTTTCTGAACGCCGAGTTCCAGTCGCCCCGAGCCGAGACGATCAGCGCGCGATTGACCTGCCCGTCGAGGGGAAATGAAGCCGAAGCATACTTTTCGTCGAGAGCTACCCAGCTTACGTCGGTGTCCGGAACGATCGCAGTGGCGTGTTCGCCGTCGCTCACGATTGACGCGCATGTTCCCACGACCGCGGATGCAATCGATACCGGCTCCGGCCTGGTTCGCCCGTAATGGTAGCCGGGGATGCACCACTCCCCGGGTTCCCAACTCGTTTCCGCCGTCACGTCGAGCTTGCTGAACGGAGCACGAGCGGACCCGTTCCAGTGTACCTCGACGAGTAGCCCCGCGAGCACCGGACGCAGCACGGCTTCGAGGGGAGCTCCGGCGACTTCGGCATTGAACCGTGCCGTCTCCCGCCGAGGCGCCAGCGCGCGGATAGCCACCTGGCCATCCACCTTGATCAGCACACGGAGCGGCTCCGCCGGCCCAGTTTCATACGCGGCTTCCAGTGCCGCGCCGTTCGGAAAGCCCCTGCGGACAGCCCTGTATCCCTCTGGAACAACCAGATCCTCCGGTGCTGCGCCAACCCAGGTTTCCAGCTCGTACGACCGGATTCCGGGCGCCCCCGGCGCCATAGAGATGACTTCTAGCTTCAAGTAGCGGGCAGGCGTCGGAGCCGGTATCTTGAGGAGCTGTGGACAGCTTGTCGGAAGGTCCGTCAGATGTGCGGCCTCGGCCCAGTGCTCGCCGTCGCTGCTTATATGAATGCGGACCTCGCCAAATGCGGCCGGGCCGCACAGGTAGTCTTTCCACCGATGATCGCGGCTGCCGGGCACGTAGAAGTAGTGCAGCAGCGCGCCAACCGCAACCGGCTCCCCGTAGTCCAGCACGACTGAGGCAGGCTTGCCCGGCGTCGGCGCGTCGGTTCGGGTCCACACCCGCCACGCCGCGGGATACAGCTCTGCCCCTAATCCGTCTGTCAGCGCTCCTGCCGACCCACAGGGCCAGGAATCTGCGCAGTCGTAGTCAATAGCGCGCACAGGGTGTTCGTGGTAGTTCAGTTTGCGTCCTGGTTTGTTGCACACGCGCGCATAACCGTCCTTTCCTGGGTGATCGCGCTCCCCCCTGCTCCCATTTCGCTGCGAGTTGGGTTTGCTCCTTCTCAGATCCGGAGGCCTCTTAGTACCCCATATGGGCTCCTGCCGCTGACCATGCGCCAGCACCCGCGGCGCATTGCCGAGCATGAATGCTCGAGTATAGCTGATAAGTCCGCGCGTTATGATCGAGTATGCGCATTCACGAGCCTTCGATCCCATACCGAGCGCACGGGAGATTGGAAGGTAGCAGCGGTGGCGTCGCCGAAGCTTACTATGTGGAGCTTATTGCAATGGAACGCAAATCCGGCGTTCTCGGCTATTCGACGCTCTTCAACTGAGCGGGGGATTGCCTGAAACCCGCCTAACGCAACAGCCTGGCATGCTCCACTACGTATTGTTGCGATCCGGTAAGATCGAGTCGGCGATGCTGGTCGTTTTGTTACTTGCAGCCACATATGCGTCGCCCGCCGACTGCTCCGCGCGGTGGACCGCCGGGGAGCTTAGGCGACTGGAGCGGTCGTACTGGCTGCACGCGTCTCTAGGCGCCAGCCTGATCAAGGGCTACTGGGCAAAGGACGCGCCCGTAGGACCGCTTCCGACCGCGAAGGAGATCCGGAATGCCTGCAACCTGCTGGTCGAGCACTATGGAACAAACCGCCTTTACCTTGTCTACCACAACGAAATCACTCCATCCGAGTTCGGCGGACTGCTCAAGCTCTGGCGTAAGGTTTGCCCTGGAACAGTCCAACTTGTCCCCACCCTCGTTCTGAGACGCTACGACAAACAGCAGGCCGAGGTCTTCTCGGCGACAGAGATCAGCGAGGTGTGCGCGGCGATCAAGAGTGTGCTCAGGCCACAGGTAGTCGCCGTGTACGACGTCGTGTCCAACCGCGATCAGGGCGCCGCCCTCGATGTACTCGCCCGCGAGTTTAGGGGCAAGTCGATTCACGTCGGCATCCAACCCGATGAGGAGGTCAAACGTAACCGTCAAACCATCCGCACCTTGCGAGGTGTTTGCTGCTGGTTCATACTGTCTCCATTGCTG
>JBMFPI010000318.1:0-4249 GCA_049969195.1 Armatimonadota bacterium | reverse complement strand
GGACTGGCCGCAGCAGCAGAAGAATCACGCCGCGATGATCACTCGTATGGACCGCGACATCGGCAGGCTCATGGACCTGCTCAAGCAGCTCAAGATCGATAACGACACGGTGGTGTTCTTCTCGAGCGACAACGGCCCGCATAAGGAAGGTGGGGCGGATCCGAACTTCTTCGACTCCAACGGCCCTCTCCGCGGAATCAAGCGCGACCTGTACGAAGGCGGCATCCGCGTGCCGATGATCGTCCGCTGGCCGGGCAAGATCGAGAAGGGCCGGTTAAGCGACCAGGTCTGGGCGTTCTGGGACTTACTCCCCACCGCGGCTGAGATAGCAGGAGCGAAAACCCCTGGCCACATTGACGGAATCTCGATGCTTCCGGCCATCCTCGGTAGGTCCCAGAAGGATCACGACTACTTATACTGGGAGTTCCACGAGGGCTGCTTCGCCCAGGCCGTGCGGTTCGGGAAGTGGAAAGCCGTTCGGACCGACAGGGACAGGCCCATCGAGCTGTACGATATCGAATCCGACATCGGCGAAACTCGCAACCTCGCGTCAGAGCACGCCGATATCGTCGAGAAAGCGGCCGGGCTAATGGACAGCTCGCGAACCCCGTCCGAACACTGGCCGGGAAAGTGATGGGCTTTTCCCTCAATCAACGTGAGGAGACAGTTCAGTTCCGTGGGAGTCAAGTCATGCTGAGCTTGTTTCAGCATCATGGCGTCGAATGGATGGATCCCGAATCGAGTTCACGATGACAGGGTCCCGGGCGTTTGCGCCCGCAGGAAGGAAGTAATACACCGAATTAGGTGCCGGCGGTTTTCCTCAGGCTGTTCGGATAGGTGCGTTTTCGGCGATTGTCCTGCTCAATTGCGGAGCGTCGAACCGCCGAAAACGCCGAGTTTGCGTTCTATCGCAACGATTTGTTATTTCCTCCATATGCAGCGGTAGTTGAACCTGCGGTTCGGGGCGCTGTCGCCGCTGATGCACAGCGAGATCGGGTCAGTTAGGTCGGCGGGGTTGTCGGCCCAGTGGAAATCGAACTGGAACTCGCTGCGTGTCAGCCCCAACAACTCTCTCGGCAGGGCTAGTTCGAGCTTGTTGCCCGAGTAGCGGTAATCTACTCGCTTCACCTCGCGCCAGGGGTCGCCGGCGGCTGCGGGGTCGTATCGCAAGACGGTGGTGCGATTTGCATCAATAACGTGCTTGTTCACCAGGTAATCGTAGCCGTACCAGCCTGTCTTGTGGTTTCGGTCGGCGTCGATGAGCAGGAGCATCCAGTTCTTGTCCGTATGTGGGGTGAGCGGGCCGGCCGTCTCAACGTAGAAATACACGTTCTTGCTGTCCACAGCTATCTTGCAGGTCACGATATCGTTGCGGCCCGAATTGTCGGTGTAGCGCAGGCCGCCGTATCCCATGTAGTCCCTGTGAACCACGTCGCCGATTGTGTCGCGGTATTCCACCTTCACCTTGGGCCAGTCGTCGAAGCGGCCGTCTATCTTGATCTTGGTGTATCCCCGGTTGACCGGAATCGGACGGACGCCCTTGTATCGACGAATGTTCTGCGCCATCTGCATGTAGTAGTTGTCGGTGTATCCGCCCTTCATCGGCTGAACGGTGCGGTTAAACTCCGCGTTGTACTGGTCCACAAAGAAGTAAGGGCTCTCTCGCCTCATGAACTGGGTCTTGCCGTCGCCCGCGGGATGGTATTTGCCTGCCGTCCATTCGTTCCAGTCGTTGATGTAGATGAACTGGGGGTTTGCCCTTATAGCCTCGTCCCACCGCTCCTGGAAATAGATGCCGTAGCCTTCGGGGTGTTCGACCGTCTTGCCGAGCCAGGGCACGTAGGTGGGCGCCGGCAGGTCCTGTTCATTGAGCTCCGGCTCGCCTTTTTCGCGCGTCCAGCTCTTGCCCACCAGGGTCGCGGGGTGCTGAGCGGGGGTCACTGCCGCCTCCTCCTTCTTGCCTTTGTGCCGGGAAACAAGATCGTCTGGGTTCATCGCTTTGACAGGCTCGTGGGCTAAATCGTAGCCGAAACTCCAGTTATCCTCGGTTCCCACGAACCGCTTTCCGGCCCATTCGTAGTATCCCCACCACATGGTGCGCAAGGTAAAGAAGTTCTTTACCTCTTTGGTGTAATCCTTATAGAATTGCTCCGTGTAATCGGGATCACCGTAGTGGGGATGGTTTGGGTCAGTGAGGGCTTTCGGGTCGTAGTGGGGGTTTGGACACGGCGGGACCTTTCCATTGGCGTCGACCGTAGGGTTGCCGTTATAGAGCAGCAGCGGTTTCCCATCCCAGATGAACCAGAAGTCTTTGTACTTATTCTGCTTGTATATCCGGTCATACAGCTCCTGAACGACCGTGATCACGGGTCCGTTGAACGCCCAGAAACAGAACTGAGGGACCTTATTCCCCTCCGACCTCATCTTCTGCATAACGGAGAAGATCGTGTCCCATTCGTCCCAGTAGCGAACGCCATTGGTAACGTCCATCACGAGCACGTCGACTCCCGCGTCGGCCAGCATCGACATGTCCCTCCTGATGACGTATTCGTCCCTGCTGAGAAAATAGCCCGGCTCCGGCTCGCCCCAGTGGTAGCTGCCCTCCGTCCACAAAGGATGTTTCGCGTCGAACCGCGCAGAAGGATCCTTTGCCAGTATCTTCGAAACATCTGCGGAAAAGGGGCTTTTCAACTTGTGCATTGAATCGCTGTGCCAGGTGACGTAGAAAATGCCCACCACGCGACGCTGGTCCTTCTTGACGGGGCCGACCTCCTCATACGTCGGCATGGTGCGGCCGAGCGCATCCGTGCCGACCCAGGTATCGGGATAAATGTCGCGAAATCGCGCCTGCGCAGATCGACCACCGCTCGAAATACACAGCGCCCCTGCAACAACAAGACAGATCAATGCTTTCACGACAGCCTCCTCAGCCCCGCTCCACGAGCCGTTGTGCCAGGTGGCGTTTTCGGCAATTCTCCCGCCTAGTTGACGAGAATCGCATTGCCGAAAACGCTGGGTTTGTATGCTACCGCAACAACCTCCAGCCCCGCATCGAAGCCCAACCAGCAGCCGGGCGGGTGTTTCTTCAGTTCGACGGATCCTTCCCAAATACCTCCGCACATCGCTCGGGGTTCCGCGTGCACATATTCGGGCACAGGACTGCCGAACGCGCGAGTCGAACACTGCCATATCCGTGACTTGGAAGGCGGGTTCGACAACGATCCGCCGAACCGATGGTATCAGCCAAGTCTTGCAAGCGGAAACGCTCAGGATACCGTCATCCTGAGCTCGATTCAGGATCCATCTATTCGGCGCGTAGATGTTTACACGGGTTCGGCATAACATGATTCGTGCAGAACTGAATTGTCCACTACGACGGAGGCAAAGCGATGATCAGAACGATCTTAGCTATTTTGGCCGCGGCGGTAGCGGCATCCCCGGGCCATGCGGCAAAGAAGAAAATCGTCGAATACGGGTGGGATGTGCCAGACACGGCCTACTTGCGAGAACGCGTAGCCGAAATGGAAAAGATCCCGTTCGACGGCGTCGTGTTCAAGATGAGCCCGAGGGGCTTTCCGGGACGCGAGTTCGGCTGGCGGGCTTTCAGCAGGGAGTGTTTCGATTTCGAGCAGATGAAGCCCAACATAGAAGACCTAAAAGCAACCAGGTTCAGGCGCTTTACGGAGAACTTTGTACAGCTTACGGTCTATCCGGGAGACGTTGACTGGTTCGACCCGGCCTGGACGAACATAGCCCACAACTGCGCCTTGCTTGCTCGAGTGGCAAGAGTGACGGGCTGCAAAGGAATAATGTTCGACCCTGAAGCTTACGGCAAACCTATCTGGCAGTACAGCGCGTTTGATCCTGAGCACAAGGAGGCTCATACGTTCAAACAATATGCCTGCCAGGTGCGCCTCAGAGGGCGCGAATTCATGTCCGCCATAAACGCGGAGTATCCGGACATCACTCTGCTGTGCCTGTTTGGTCCGTCCACCGGGACCGTCAACTGGGCTGAAATCAAGCCCGAGGACAGCGGCTTTGGCTTGCTAAGATACTTCTTCCAGGGGATGCTGGACGTTGCCGCCCCCGGGACAATAATCGTGGACGGATGGGAATCGTAAGCGTCAAACCGCCCCCACCTTGACAGAAGCTACGATGGCGCGACTTGGTCGAGCGGCAGTGTAGGATGGGATTACATGGCCGACTTGACTGACTCGCTCCACGGCAGCAGCGAGTCGATGAAGTCGGA
>JBMFPI010000317.1:0-4256 GCA_049969195.1 Armatimonadota bacterium | reverse complement strand
ATCACGACGTTCATATCCACCGCCGCGCTGGAGTCCTCTTTGTAGTTGAGGTCTAGCAGCTCCTCGTTCGCCACCACACCGACGCTTACCGCAGCAATGAGGTCGGCGAAGGGCATTTTCTTGACCAGATTGTCCCTTTTCATCGCGGCGCACGCGTCCACAAACGCCACAAACGCGCCCGTCACCGAGGCCGTGCGTGTGCCGCCGTCTGCCTGAATGACGTCGCAGTCAAGCCAGATGGTGCGCTCGCCCAGGGCCGGCAGGTCGGCGATTGACCTTATGGCTCTTCCAACCAGCCGCTGAATCTCCTGGCTTCGCCCGTTTACCTGGCCGCGGCTTACTTCCCGCTGCGTCCTGGTTTCGCACGAGCGGGGAAGCATACCGTACTCGGCCGTCACCCATCCCTGTCCGGAACCCTTCAGAAACGGCGGAACCTTGTCTTCCAGCGAGGCGGTGCAAATGACCTTCGTGTCGCCTACCTCTATCAGGCAGCTTCCCTCCGCGTACTTGATGAATCCGCGGGTTATTTTGACTGGTCTGAGCTCGTCCGGTGCCCGGCCGTCCAGGCGGATCATGTGCTTACTCCTGACAACTGGTGATTGACAACTTCCCTGATCGGCATTCTCAGGAACCGGCTCCCCAGTTCGATCAGACCGCGAGTCTCACCACTGGCAAAAAAGAGATGGCGGCCTTCGGAAGTGTCGGAAGCGATTTCTTTGTCATGTAGAACCTTCTCAAGCGCTCGGGCCGTTTCCTCCGCGGGGTCGACGATGTGAGTTTCCGATCCGGCGGCGGCCTGGATGGCGCGGCGCAGGAAGGGATAGTGAGTGCAGCCGAGGACGATCGTATGGCAACCGGCGCGAACCAGTGGGGCAACGTAATCGCGTGCTGCAGCCTCTGCTTCTTCGCTGTCAGCCCGGCCTGACTCGACCAGTGGTACAAACCTGGGACACGCCTGCTGCACTACCAGGGCGGACGGCGCCAGGCTATGGATCGCCCGTACATACGCTGCGCTCTTCACCGTGCCTGTCGTGGCAAGTACACCGATGGGGTGTCCGCCCGCGGCTATGACCGCCGCCCTTGCCCCCGGCTCGATCACGCCGATTATTGGAATATCAGGCCAGCGGTTGCGTGCCTCATCAAGCGCGACCGCACTCGACATATTGCACGCCATCACGACGCACTTGGCTCCCTCATCTATCAAGAACCGCGTGATGTCGAGCGCGAATCCTTTGATCTCATTCAACGGCCGCTCGCCGTACGGCACGTGCGCCGTGTCGGCGAAGTAGATTATGCTCTCGCGGGGCAGCCTGGCGATTACCTCGCGGGCTACGCTCAGCCCGCCGAGCCCGGAGTCAAATATACCTATTGGCGATCTCAATCCGCACCTACCGGCTTCAGCAGTGTCGAGTCCGCCGAGAAAGGCTCGCCCAGCTCGAACGCGCCTCCCAACGTCTCAACCGGTTCTCCTTCGACAAGTATTCGAATCCGTTTGACCTTCCCCTCACTGTTATCAACGATTGTGTGGGCTATAGCGTTTAGCGTCAGCGCTTCCTGCATCGTCCCACCGGAGAAGTTTTCCAGGAACTCCTTAGAAAGGTCGACGACCGCGACATTCCCTTTGACCTTCACGGGGCTGTGCATCCGGGTGCCCTCCGGGATCAGCCCAGCGCACTCACCTTTGCCCTGGCCTGCAGCCAGCAGCGCCGAAAGCGCCGCGTCGAGCTTGCTGCCCTTTACTTCCGTGGTTTTCGTCCGAGGTGCAAGGTAGACCCCTTTTTTGGTCTCCTTCGGCAGGTACACCACAACCTGGCGCTGCTCACTGAGCGTTACGACCGGCGGCCTGCTGATTTTGGCGGTGCCCTTCGGCTTCGCGCCCGGGAAGCCGCCAACAAGGTAGAACGTCACGGCAGCCGCGGCCGCTAACGCGGCCGCGGCCAGCAGCACGGTCACTACAACCCTTCGAGACTTCCTTGTTCTTCTGGCCATCTTATCGTTTCTTATCCTGATCTGCCCCGGCGGCCCCTTTGGAGGTCTTGGCTATAGAAAGAACACAAGCCTCGCGTTTTCGGGTATCAGTTCAGCCTAGCGGGCACAAGCGCCCGGGCCCCGTCATTCTGAACTCGGCTCAGGATCTAACCCTAGGGCGCCTGGACGCTGAAAACCAGACCAGCATTACGTGTTTGCCGCAGAACTGAACTCTCTCGTTGTCTGTGGTCCGACGCTCCCCCAACTATGCGGGAGAATCCCCGAAAACGCACTTGCCGCAACAGCCTCCCTTACTTCGGGGCAGGCTCTCGCCCCCACTACTTTATCTGTGCTCCTTCGACATACGCTTTAAGCCCAGCTACGATCCCGGCCGCAAGTTTGTTGTGGTATTCCGGGTCCAGAAGCTTCCTGCGATCCGAGGACGTGTTCAGGTAGCCGCACTCCAGCAGCACGCCGGGGATGCCGCTGCCGCTCAGCCGCCGCAGGACACCGAGCCCCGAGGCGTAAAGCGACCGATCGCTGCGCGCGCGCCGATCACACATGCCAGTTGCCGAGCACACCGCGGCGTGTATCGCGTAGCCCAGAGCTCTCGGACTCGGCTCCTCCATATGGTAGTATGTCTCAATGCCGCTGGCACTGCCCGGGGAACCGTTCGAGTTGCAGTGGAGACTTACGAAAAGATCGGCGCCGTTTCTTATCGCGACCTCAGCACGCGCCGCGAGGCCGATAACTTCATCCCCGGTCCGGGTCAGGATCACCCTTGCCCCCTCCGCCTCAAGCTTGGCCCTTACCGCGTTCGCGATTCTGAGGTTCAGGTCCTTCTCGTATACAGTTTCCCACCGCGCGCCCTTCTCTCGCCCGCCATGGCCGGGATCAAGTACGATCGTCATCCCTCTCAAGCTCCCGCCGGCCTTTTCGGGCAGATACACTGCCAGGGTTACTGCGTCCTCCGCCACCGACGCTTCATAGGTCGCGATCCGCGTCAGATTCAGGTCAATCTTCACACCCGGCTTGCTCCCTGATACACGACTCACCTTCGCTGCTTTCAGGAGTGGGTGTGTGTCCTCGATCTCCCCGATACCGTCGGCCAGAGTCGCCCCAATCAGGCTCAGCTCGATGCTGGGCGGCTTCACGCCGAACGCAGGCGCAATAGTGGCCTTTGAAGAAGTTTCGACGATCAGTTTGAACCGAGTATCGTCAACAGTCTCAAACCGGATAGAGTTGATCGTGTAAGGCTGCTTTGCCTGAGGCTTCACCGGCGGTCTAGCGGGTTCTGTAACCTCTGCTGCGCCTTTAGGTAAGTTCCGTCCCACCAAGAACACGAGCTGGGCCGCAGGCAGCTTGCTTTCGAGTGCGATGTCGGCGTCTTCGACAAGGTCGAGCACCACCCGAGCCGTATCGGGGTCGTATTGACCGAGTCTGGCACGCGCAACAACCGGTCCGCCGATGTAGACCTCTCTGGCCTCAGAAGCGATCTTCGCATCGGCCACGTCTACTATCAACTTGCTCTGCCACTTGCGCGTCGTGCAGGTAACGGGAAAGGAGCAGTTGACTTTCAGCGTGCCGTCAACGAACTCGACCGACTGCAGGTGTGTGCGTATAGTCGCCGTCTTGCGTTCCTCATCCCACGCCGCTTCACCGCCAGTGACCGCGAGAATCGCATCTAACGGTAGCATCTTCTCGCCGGCCGAGTCTACAAGCGGAGCCTCTCCAGTTCGGCCTCCGGCTGATGTGAGGCTCACCGAGTCACGTTTCGCTGCCGGGCCGCACGTAACGCCGAGCTGATCCACTATGGAAAGCGGAACCAGTACCTGATCGCCTTCGCGGATCGCCGGCGGCGAGCACGTTAGCTCGCGCTTGCCCAGGAACACCCGTGCGGCTGTCGGCTCGGCGAGTGCGGCCGCCACGGTGAGAAGTACCTGAGTGAGAACCGTCAGCGCTGTTGTAATCCGTAACGTCACGAGCTGCCCCTCGACTTACGGGGTGATCCTGAGCACAACTGTCCTAACCGGCGCAAAATGTCTGCTTATTGAGGCCATCGCGGTAGAGCGAGCTTATCGCAAGAGCCTGTTCCTGGGCTGTTAGACAGAGACGTGGGCGATATCTCTCGATTGCACGCTGCGGCAGAAGTAAGGCGCATGCACCCTTTATTCTACTCCCTTTGCTCGCCCGTTGCAATGGGGGTTTGGAGGCCAGAATCCGCCATCTCCGCTTATGGGGTAGCAGTAGTAAGTCGGCCGAGGGCCGTTTTTGGAGCCGGTTAGGGC
>JBMFPI010000316.1:0-4279 GCA_049969195.1 Armatimonadota bacterium | reverse complement strand
TCGGTCCTCTCAAGGACGCGCAAGTGAAGCCCGGCGACGTGGTGCTTTGGGACAGATCGGCCGGTGTCGTTTTTGAGAAGCTCGAGGCCGGCGGCGGGTCGCGGTTTATCATCGACGAGATCCCGAACGCCACCGTGTCGCAGATCGGCGGGCAAGAGCGCTGTGTGAACGAACTGCTATCGGCGCTGACTCTGAATCTTGTTGCTCCCCACATAGGTGCCAAGTACGGCCTAGATGGCCGGCAGTCGATACTGCTTTGGGGCCCTCCCGGTTGCGGCAAGACTCTGCTTGCCCGGGTAGCCGTCGCCGAGATCAGCCGGCTGAGCGGCAGGCGGTGCCGTTTCGCGCTTGTCAAGCCGGGGCAGTGGGAGAGTATGTGGGTCGGACAGACCGAGGAGAATATCCGTAACTTCTTCCAGACGCTGCGCGAGATCGCTGAGGATGACTACGTGCTCGTGTTCTTCGATGAGATCGAGTCGATCGGTCGGATTCGGGGCGGCGTTACGAGCCATCACTCCGACCGTTTCCTTGCAGCTTTTCTGGCCGAACTCGACGGCTTCATCGGGCGCGGACGGGTTGCGATAGTGGCGGCGACTAACCGGAAAGACCTCATCGACCCGGCCCTCCTCGAGCGCCTTTCCGACATCGAAATCCCGGTACCGAGGCCGGATATGGCCGGAGCCAGGGCGATATTCCGCATTCACCTGACGGACTCGGTGCCTTATCGATCCAATGGCTGCTCGCCCGGCGAGACTCGTGAACACATCATTGAGACCATCGTTTCAAAGTTCTACAGCCCGAATGCGGACAACAACCTCTGCACGCTGCGGTTCCGTGACGGCAGAACACGAACCATCGCCGCACGCGAAATGGCCAGCGGAAGGGTCATCGAGCAGATCTGTCGAGCTGCCCGCAGAAAAGCGGCGATCCGGGAGTCCCAGGGCGGGGAGCGCGGGGTGTGCTTGCGGGATGTCGACGACGCGCTCGGAGATGCCATTGAGCGCCTAGCCTCCACGCTTACGATATCCAACGCCCACGCGTACCTTGCAGATCTTCCTCAGGACGTGGACGTAGTCGCGGTTGAGCCGATCCGCGGCAAGGTTGCGCGCGAGCACGACTACCTCAGGGTGGCGTAATATGAGTCGCAAACACAAGAAAGCCCCATCACCAGCAAGCACAAGCCGGGGGCCAGTGGTTCCTAGGGCCGATGAGCCGCTGCCGAAGCTTTGTGGCGCCGATATCGAGCTGGGCAACCTGATCCTGGGAGACGATGTGCACGTGGTCGGGCCGAGCGAAGCGTCGCGTGCGCTTCTGCGCGAGATTGACGGGTTGCCCGTCCGCCGGACATACGTATACAACTACTCCTCCGACCGCCAGTGGCGATGCGCAGAGGGCTACTACCCCGTCGCGGGCTCTTCGTGGGCGACGTACAACCCGCAGGATTGGGGCCGCAAGTTTCTTGCGTCCAACGGCGGCTGCGTCTACATCGACCTTGATCATCTGGAGATATGCTTGCCGGAGGTTCTCAGCGCCCGGGACTGGGTTGGTTGGTTCCACGCGATGCTGAGAATCGCCCGGAGAGCGATGGGCAAAGCCAACTCCAGGCGGAATGATGGGCGCCGCATTCAGGTGCTTGTGAACAACAGTGACGGGTTCGGCCACTCCTACGGCAGCCATCTGGACTTCTTGATAACGCGGCGCGCCTGGGCTAACGTTTTCCACCGGAAACTACATTATATGCTTTGGCTCGCCTCGTATCAGGTTTCCAGCGTCATCTTCACCGGGCAGGGCAAGGTCGGTTCCGAGAACGACTCGCCTGCTGTGGACTTTCAGTTGAGCCAGCGTGCCGACTTCTTCGAGACTCTTACAGAAGTTCAGACCACGCACAGCAGGCCGATTGTGAACTCGAGGGACGAGGCCCTATGTGGGTCCGGCGGCGGCTGCTCGGATAGCATGGCCAGGCTGCACTGCATATTCTATGACAGTAACCTTTGTCATACGGCAAACCTGCTCAAGATCGGTGTGATGCAGATCATTCTTGCGATGCTGGAGCGCGAATTGGTTAACGTGGATCTCATACTGGACGATCCGGTAGAGGCTGTGAAAACTTTCAGCTACGACCACACGCTCAGGGCCGAGGCGCGGCTTGCGTCGGGGAAGTGCGTTACTGCAGTGGATCTTCAGATGAGGTTCCTGGAGGACGCGGCCAGGTTCGTAGAGAGCGGCGGATGCGAGGGGATAGTGCCGCATGCCGACGAGATCATAGGGCGGTGGTCGGACGTTCTGTCTAAACTGAAGCAGCGTGATCTGCCGGCTCTCTCAGAGCACCTGGACTGGGCGCTCAAACTCCGCATTCTGCAGAGCACGATGGATACCTACCCCGATCTGGCATGGGATTCGCCGCAGATCAAGATGCTGGACCATCTGTACAGCAGCCTGGAGCCCAGCGAAGGGCTGTATTGGGCCTGCGAGAGCGAGAATTCCGTGCAAAGGCTCGTCAACGAGGATTTCATAGAACGCTGCACTCAACGGCCCCCGCGCAGTACCCGCGCTTATACACGCGCGATGCTGCTGCGCAGGGCGGGGCCTTCCGGGGTCGATATGGTCGACTGGGACTTGATCCGCTTCAAGATTACTCACAGGTGCGCCTGGAGTCCTGCATACCGGACATTCCGTATGCCGGACCCTCTTGCCCTCGGAAAGGCGCAGACCGAGGAATTGTTTCGAGAGAAAACCGATCTGTCCGAGATCCTCGACGCGCTGGAGGACCAATGCGCCCCGACTCAATCAGCGCAATACACATACCTGGAAGGAGGATAAATCCAATGCTTGTGCGAGAAAGAACCGATGAACCTCGACTGACGGACCTTGAGCCGCCTGCGGACGCAGGCGTGAGCTCTCGCAGCACCGAGGCGCAGCGCCGCGTAGCCGAAATACTTCGAGCACACAACGGCGGCCTGCCCGACATCTTAATCGCCCGCGACTATTTGAGGAAGTCCGTGCAGGCAGGTGGCCAATAGTTATGAAGGACCGGATGTTCGGCATTGAAAGCGAGTATGCGTTTGTGGCCTTTGATCGCGCTGGGAACAGCCTGGACAGAGAGCGATCGGCCCTGATGTTCTTCGAGGGCGCGCAGGGGAAGCTCGTTTCTCTGCCGGACATCCGCGGGCGCTTGTTTCTGGAGAACGGGTCGTGTCTGTACATCGATTGCGGCCCGCACCCCGAGTTTGCAACGCCCGAATGCACGACGCCCTGGGAGGCCGTTCGATACGTGAAGGCCGGTGAGCTGATCCTGAAATCGCTTACCAGTGTTGAGCGGGTGGAATCAAACGGGGCCCGCAACTTCGTGCTGTTCCGCAGTAACGTGGACTACAGTGGGGCGCGTACCACGTGGGGATGTCACGAAAGCTACCTTCACACGGCCGACCCGGGCGTTCTTTTTGAACAGATTCTCCCGCATCTAGTAAGCAGAATCATCTATACCGGCAGCGGGGGTTTCGACAACCGCATTCGCAGCGTGCGGTTTCTTCTATCGCCGCGAGTGCCGCACCTGGTAAGGGCCGAATCGGATCAGTCTACCATCGCCCGCGGCATCTGGCATTCGAAAGATGAGCCGCTGTGCGGTAATCACAGGGGCTATCACCGCCTTCACGTGCTCGCCGGCGAGAATTTGTGCTCTGAGAAAGCTATCTTTCTCAAGGTTGGCACGACGGCCCTGATTGTAGCCTTGATCGAAGCGGGCATGTGCCCGGGCGATGCGGTCAAACTGCGCAACCCGGTTGCCGCAATGCGCCGATTTGCAGCCTCCACAGACTGCACTGCAACCGCGCCGCTTCAGGGCGGCGGACAGGCTACCGCCATCGAAATCCAGAGCCGCTACCTGGAGGCGGTCGAAGCAAATCTGGGCCGGGACTTCATGCCAGCGTGGGCACCCCGGGTCTGCGCAGAGTGGCGGGCTACGCTTGAGCGCCTGCGGGACGCCCCGGCCTCGGTCTGCACCGAGCTGGACTGGGCAATCAAACTGACCTGTTTTGAGCATCACATCGCTAGCAGAGGAGTCAACTGGAATGACCTCAACATACCTTTCTTGCTGTCCGCCCATCGCGGACAGATAGCCGGTGAGCGGTTGGCCAGGCTAGCCAGCATGCTGGAAGCTTTTCTCGGTCCCGATGAGGACGAAATTGAGCTGGAGCACGACAGTCTTGTTTGTGGGTCGCAGCCCGATAACGCTTGCGTCCAGCGGTCGGTCGCCGAGGAGTTGTTCGTCATGGACCTGGAA
>JBMFPI010000315.1:0-4284 GCA_049969195.1 Armatimonadota bacterium | reverse complement strand
GGTGTTCAGCCCTGCCTTTGTCTTATAATCGGGGTGTATTGCGGAGGGTACGCGCACTTGGGCAATCTCACTCTTGCCACATTCGGCGTGCTCTGCGTGGCTATTGCGCTGGGGGCATTCGGCCAGATTTTCCTTAAAATGGGTCTGGGGGAGCACGGCATAGCCGCAGGGCACCAGCTTTTCGAGACGATCCTGAACATAGCTCGCGCTATGCTCACGCCCAAAGTTCTGCTGGGCCTGGCGCTGTATGTGCTGAGCACGTTCTTCTGGTTGACCGCGATAAGCAGGGTGCGTCTGAGCGTAGCTTACCCGCTCATTAGTATGAGCTATCCGCTGGTTGTGATCCTCTCGGCAACGATTCTCGGCGAGCAGGTCCGGTGGCCTTATGCAATAGCCGGTTTGGCCTTTATCAGCGCCGGGGTCTCGTTTATCGGGCTCGGGCTCGGCCGAAGCGGGGGGACGGGCGGATGACGGGTGGACTCACGCTTTCCTCGTTCGGACTGATCTGGCTCACGCTGATAGTGCTGAGTTTCGGGCAGGTGCTTATCAAGATGGGGGTCGGTAAGGAGAAGATCCCCGTCAGTAAGAACCCTGTCCGTATGGCGCTTAACGTCCTGGCGCGCGTTGTCAGGCCCAAGACCCTTGCGGGGTTCTTTCTGTACGTAGTCGGCACGTTTATTTGGCTGATGGTCCTGAGCCGGGTAAGCCTCTCGGTAGCTTTTCCTCTTTTCAGTATGAGCTACTTCCTGGTCGTGATACTTTCCGCCACGATACTGCACGAGCGTGTAGTGTGGAGGTATGCGATCGCGGGGCTTGTGCTGATTTCGATTGGTGTGACGTTCATCGGCCTCAGCAGCCCACCTAAAGGTTCTTGCGATAGTACGCAGACCCGACGTTCCGGGCGATTCGACGCCCCTCAACCAAACGGGAAAATCGGCGGAAACGCGCGTATCGTAACAATTCGGCCGAAAAACAGGTATGCCGGAGGCCGGCGCGACGTGTCACTTTCTCACATCGCATCAGACTATGAGACCCGGTGGAAAGCGCAACACCATTAGGCGCCTGCTGTCGTACGCAATCTTCCTGGGGCTTGTTTGTGTCTTCCTCTGGCGCCCGATCTTCAATGGCGAGGCCCTGCTGCCCGGCGACTACCTCGCTCAAATGTCGCCGTGGAACACAGAGTTAAGTCCCTCGTCGCCACCGCCTCAGTGGAATCCGTTGCAATGGGACGCCATTGCGCAGTTCTACCCGTGGCGGGTGTTTTACGCGCGATCGATGCGCGCAGGCGTTATCCCGATATGGAATCCGTACCAGCTCCGCGGGACGCCGTTTCTGGCGAACGGGCAGTCGGCGGTGCTGTATCCCCCGAACCTCGTTTTTCTCATCCTCGACCCGGTCACGGCGTTCACCGTCTATGCCGCGCTGCATTTGTTTCTTGCGGCGGCTTTTATGTATCTACTAATGCGGGAGCTGGGGTGCACGGAATCAGGGGGGATTGCCGGAGGGATATGCTTTGCGTTCTGCGCGTTTATGGTGCTGTGGCTGGAACTGCCGACGTTCATCGGAGCGGCGGTCTGGCTGCCGCTGGTTTTGCTCCTGGTCCATAAGGCGGTTGAGAGGCGTTCGGTGTTCTACGGTATGCTGGCGGGGATGACACAAGCGATGGCATTCCTGGCGGGGCACTTTCAGATCGCGTTCTATGTGGCGATGGCAGCAGGGTTGTGGTGGCTGTGGAAGCTGGGCGAGGTCTGGCGCACTGATGGGAAGACGTATGCGGTACTCGGGGTGGTCTTGCCGTTTCTCGGGTTCGCTCTGACCGCGGGTCTGATCGCCGCACCGCAGGTTCTGCCGACGGTCGAGCTGGCACAGAGCTCCCACCGTGTGCGGGATGTCACGGCGGCCGGCTACGATCGATTTGTCTCGAACGGCGTGCCACCCTATCGCCTTATCACCGCCTTTATCTCCGACTTTTTTGGGAACCCCTCTCGAAACGACTACTTCCTTGGCAGCGCGGCGGACTACATGGAGTATGGCCTGTACGTCGGGATCATGCCCCTTATGCTAGCGTTGATCGCGGTGTTTAACTTAAGGTCGATCAGGTACGCCGGGTTCTTCGCGCTGCTTGCCGTGCTCGCCTTACTCACCGCGACCGGCACGCCGATCAACTACCTGTTTTACTATGCGATCCCCGGCTTCAGCGCGCTTGGGGGGCCGAACCGGATCCTGATGGTTTACTTCGTCGGCATTGCGGGATTGGCGGCGTTCGGGATGGACTGGTTCACAGAAAACGCGTCCCGGCGCGCCACCTGGCGAAGGCACGAATACCGGGCCGGCCTGATGGCGGGGCCGCTTGCGTTTGGCATAGTGTGTGCCGCGCTCGCAGGCGCGTATTTGTGCGCTATCCCTATGTTGAGATGTCTGCCGTCTCCGAGTGGGCCGCCGGTTGGCACAGTGTTTGCGGCTTTCCTGGCGGCATCAGCCGGCGTTATCGTGGCAAGAGCATGCGATGTGATCCGGTCGTCGGTTTTCCTGGGGATTTCAATCGTGCTCATCGTCGCGGACCTGTTCGCATTCGGGATCAACTACAACCCCAGCTGCGACCGCTCGAAAATCTATCCCGAGACCGAGCTCACGAGGAAGCTCAAGCAGATCGCCGGGACATCCCGCATCGCCCCGGTCAACCCGCGCTGGAGTCTATACAGGACCCCGGACGCCATCCTCCCGCCGAATGGGGCGATGGTCTACGAGCTTTACGACGTCCAGGGCTACGATTCGCTCTACACCCGCGCCTACAAGGACCTCTCCAGCGCCATCCAGGGCGAGGACTCCAGCCCGCCGGAGAATGGGAACATGGTCCTCATCAAGCGCGTGACGCCGCAACTGCCTCAGATCGCCCGCTACTTCCTGACACGCGAGCCGTTCACCGACGCCGAACCGCGCACCAGGCTGATCGGCCGATGGGACGGCGTCTACGTGTACGAGCTTCTTGACGGCGTCCGGGACTGTGAATTTCACATTCCGAGCCCATATTTCTCTTTCCGCCTCGGGCTGTTTCTCGGCTGCGTCGGCGTGGGAGCAGTCGCCGGGGCCGGTTCTTACAGGGCGGTCAGAAGGCGTCGGAGTCGCGCGTGAACGGGCACGAAACGAGATCGGAGCTTAAATGGGCTTCGGCATGGTCGGCAGCGATCGTGCTGATCGCGTCGATCCCGTACATCTGGGGTGCGTGGCTGACACCGCCCGGGTATCACTTCTTGGGCCTCACGCACAATATCGACGACGGCGCGGTCTACCTGTCATGGATGCGGCAGGTCGCCGACGGCCGGACCACGTACATCAACCTGTTCACTAACGAGCCCGTCAAGGCTCGTCAGTTCAATGTGCTGTTTCTGGCGATGGGAGGCGTCGCCGGCATCACGCATGTGCCGCTCATCTGGGTCTACCACATCTTCCGACTGCTGCTCGGGGTCGGGCTTATCCTGACCGTATGGCAGTTCTCAAAGCTATTTTTTGAGTCCGCAAACGACCGGAGGCTCCTGATTCCGCTGGTTGGCCTGTCGGCCGGAGTTGGGTGGCTGATGCCGGGGATGAGTGCCCCGACCGGCCCCGTTGATAACTGGCAGCCGGAAGCGATCACGTTCCTCTCCATCTACCTGAACCCCCTGTTCGCTGCCGCGCTGATCCTTATGGTCGGGGCAATGCACTTCCTGGTCCTCGCTGAGCGCACAAGTGCCGTGCGGCACGCCGTGTGCGCCGGACTGTGTTTGCTCGTTCTGGGAAATGTGCACACGTACGATGTGGTGACCGTCGCGTGCATGTGGGGGGCCTACGTGATCGTTGTCGGCTTTGCGAGGCGCAGGTTGCCGACGCGGTTGATCGGACTTAGCGGGTTGGCCGCGATAATTGCAGCTCCGTCGGTTGCCTATCAGTATCACCTGTACCGGGTCGACCCGATATTTCGTGCCCGCGCCAACTCGCCGACGCCATCACCTGCGATCTGGTCGTACTTCGCGGGCTACGGGCTGGTCTTGCTGGGCGCTTTATGCGGTATGTGGCTGTGTTCACGCGCGTCAAAGGCTCGCAGTGCCGAGAACACCAGGCGGAACCTGCTCCCAACGGTGTGGGCTGTTGTGGGATTCGTCCTGCCCTACATTCCGATCGCCCAGCAGAGGAAGCTGGTGATGGGACTGCACATTCCCTTGTGTATGCTGTGCACCTGTGCGCTTTCGACGCTGACGGCGCGCCTGCCCCGACCCTCAGCTCGAGGGGTGCTGCTCGCGTTCATAC
>JBMFPI010000314.1:0-4292 GCA_049969195.1 Armatimonadota bacterium | reverse complement strand
CTCGCTCAGCTTTCAGGGCGGGGGCTTTGTGCATGTATCCCGTGCCTCTCCGTTGGTGCGTGCCTGTGCGCTGCGGCTGGTACAGTTGCGGGAGCCTATCGCGACAACCCTGCTGATGCGCATGACTTTGCGCGCGAAGCCCGGCTCCGTCTGCCGGCCGGTGCTCAACTAAATCGAAAACTTTGAGGGGATCGGCGGCAGATGGGCAGGTGAGCAGGGAGGTTTGGCTTGCCCTTTTGCCCAAAAACTCATAAAGCGCCGGTCCGCAACGAGGCGGACCCAATCGGCGCACCGCCGGGTTGTGTTGCGATAGAACGACGAAAACGCGCCTATCGCAACTGCCTGGATATTACGCATTGATGGAGTGGATATGAAACCCATATTTTGCTGCCTCGAGGATGGCGCTGTCTTCGAGGGTCGAAGCGTCACTGAAGCGCTCGAATGTGGGGGACTGCTCTCTTTCTACACTGGTGTGGTCGGCTACCAGGAAGTCATCACCGACCCCGCCAATCTGGGAAAGATTGTGGTCTACACCTACCCGCTGATCGGCAACTACGGAGTCAACTCGACCGATGCCGAGTCGTCCTCTCCCAAAGCGGCGGGAATTCTAGCGAAAGAGTACCCGCCCTATTACAGCAACTTCCGAGCCGAATGCAGCTTGAAGGAGTACTTGGATCAGTTCCGAGGCGGCGCGGCTTCGGCCGGTGGTCCGGCAACCGTGCTGGGCCATTGTTTCGACACCCGCGCGATGCTGCTGCATATGCGGGAGCACGGCGAGATGGGCGCCGTAGTGAGCACTAAAAAACTCGGCGCCGATACCGTAAAGGATCGGCTGGCTCAGATCGCCACGCCGGAATACCAGCCTGAGAATAGACCTATCGCCTGCGCCGCTGCGAAACCGCTTGCCAAGGCAGAGGTGATCGATCTGGGAGCGTCCAGGTCGTTTTACAGGCACCTCGCCGATGTCGGCATCGACGCGACGTGCAATCCCGACGACGCGCACGTTGTCATCGTGAGCGACTCGCCTTACTACGCAGTCGAGGACCAGGCGAAGATCGACCTGGTCAGGGCGTTCATAGGCAAGAGGCCTGTGATCGGGTTCGGACACGGGTGCGCGATTGTCGCGAGTGCTTGCGGAGCGAAAACCAAGCGGCTGCCGTTCGGCGACCACGGCGTCAACATACCCGTCAGCTTCGTCGGCGGCGGGCGCAACGAGATCACCGTGCAGAATCATAACTATGTAGTCGTTCCAGACGGCGACGTGAAGGGCATATTCACAAACCTCCACGACGGAACGTGCGAGGGCTTCCTCTGTAAGCCCTGCAAGACGGCCGGGGCCAACTTTCTCCCGCCAGGAACGTGGTTCCGGGCAATACTGCTCGAATTGGAGGTAGCTTGAGATGCCCAAGCGCACGGACATCAAGAAGATTCTCATTATCGGGAGCGGGCCGATTGTGATCGGCCAGGCGTGCGAGTTCGACTACTCCGGATCGCAGGCGTGCAAGGCCTTTCGTGAGGAGGGCTACGAGACGGTGCTGGTCAACTCGAACCCGGCCACAATCATGACCGACCCCGGCATGGCCGACCACACCTACATCGAGCCGTTGACGCTGGACTCCGTCGCGAAGATCATCGAGCGCGAAAGGCCGGATGCACTGCTGCCGACGCTTGGCGGACAGATGGGCTTGAATCTCGGCACATTCCTCGAGCGCGAGGGCGTGCTCAAGAAGTTCGGTTGCGAGTTGATCGGCGCCGACGAGCGCGCGATAGCTCGTGCAGAAGACCGCGAGCTTTTCAAGGAGACGATGCAATCCATAGGCATTCGCGTTCCCCGCAGCGGGATCGCGAGGTCGATGGAGGAAGGAATGCGCGTCATAAAGGACGTCGGGTTCCCAGCTATCCTCCGGCCCGCCTACACCATGGGCGGCGCGGGTGGGGCGACCGCCTACAATATGGAAGAGTTCGAAAGGATGCTGGCGTTCGCTCTCGAAACCAGCCCGATCCATCAAACCCTGATTGAGGAATCTGTTTTGGGCTGGAAGGAGATCGAGTTCGAGGTAATCCGCGACTGTGAGGACAACGTCATCTCCGTCACCTCGATGGAGAATATCGACCCGATGGGCGTCCACACAGGCGACTCTATCGTCGTCGCGCCCGCACAGACCCTCACAACCCCGGAGATGGTAAACCTGGTGGATCTTTCCAAGAAGGTCATCCGGGCGGTCGGCATCTCCGGCGGCGGGACGAACATCCAGTACGCCGTGAACCCGGAGAACGGGGAGGTCGTCATCATCGAGATCAACCCGCGAGTCAGTCGGAGCTCGGCGCTAGCTTCCAAGGCGACTGGCTTCCCGATCGCGCGCGTCGCCGCCAAGCTGGCCGTCGGGCTTACGCTGGACGAGATCAGAAACGACATAACCGGCAAGACCTACTCCGACTTCGAGCCGACCGTCGATTACGTTGTGATGAAGGTCTGCCGTTTTACATTCGAGAAGTTCCCCGGCGCCGACCCGACGCTCAACACCTCTATGAAGGCCGTCGGTGAGGCGATGGCCATCGGGCGCAACTTCAAGGAGGCGCTGCAGAAGGGCATTCGGTCGCTGGAGATAGGCCGGTACGGCCTCGGCTCTGACGGCAAGGACCTTCAGGAGAAAGAGCGTCGTGACATGGACCTCATTCGACGCAAGCTCGCCCAACCCAACGCCGATCGACTGTTCTTCATGCGCTACGCAATCGAAAACGGGATGTCGACGCAGGAGATATACGACCTGTCCAAAATCGACCCGTGGTTCATCGAGAACGTGCGGGAGCTGGTCGAATTCGAGAAAGAGCTTGCGGGGAAGTCGCTCGTGAGCGTGCCGGCAGATACCCTTCGGCAGGCCAAGCAGCTCGGTTACTCGGACGTCCAGCTCGCGAGGCTACTTGAGACCGAAGAGGAACAGGTCCGCACGCGCCGCAAGATACTCGGCATCGAGAGCACGTTCTACCTTGTTGACACCTGCGCCGGCGAGTTCGATGCTCAGCGACCGTACTTCTATTCGACCTACGAAACCGTGGACCAGAGCCGAGTAACCTCGAACCCCAGGAAGGTCATCATCCTTGGAGGCGGCCCGAACCGTATCGGACAGGGAATAGAGTTCGACTACTGCTGCGTCCATGCGGCATACGCCCTGCGCGAGGAGGGCTACGAGGGTATAATCATCAACTGCAACCCTGAGACGGTCTCCACTGACTTCGATACGTCCGACAAGCTCTACTTCGAGCCGCTTACCCGCGAGGACGTGCTCGGCATTGTGGACCGGGAGAAGCCGATGGGGGTCATCGTCCAGCTCGGCGGCCAGACCCCGCTGAACCTGAGCCTACCCTTGAAGAAGGCCGGCGTCCCGATCCTAGGCACCGCTCCGGAGCAGATCGACCGCGCGGAAGACCGCAAGCTCTTCAGCGAACTAGTGACAAAGCTCGGCCTGCGTCAGACCGTTAACGACACGGCGACATCCGTGGACGAGGCTCTTGAAAAGGCCCGCCGCATCGGATACCCTGTGCTCGTGAGGCCGAGCTACGTCCTGGGAGGCCGCGCGATGGAGCTCGTGTACGACGATGCTGACCTTGTCGCATTCATGACGCTGGCGACAGAGGCCTCCCCGGAACGGCCGGTCCTGATCGACAAGTTCCTCGAGGACGCGGTTGAGGTGGATGTCGACGCCATCTCCGACGGCGAGACAACGCTTGTGTGTGGCGTAATGGAGCACATCGAGCAGGCAGGCGTGCACTCCGGCGACTCGGCCTGCTCGCTGCCTCCATATTCGCTGGCGCAGGAGATCGTAGATGAAATCAAACGGCAGACTTACCTGCTGGCCGAAGAACTCGAAGTCCGCGGCCTGATGAACGTGCAGTACGCCGTCAAGGACGGCCAGGTCTACATCCTCGAGGTGAACCCGCGCGCGTCGCGGACGGTGCCGTTTGTCGGTAAGGCGACCGGTGTTCCGTGGGCGGCGGTAGCAACCAGAATCATGCTGGGCAAGAGCCTGAAAGAGCAGGGGATCACCGAGGAAATAACGCCGAAGCACGTTGCCGTCAAGGAGGCCGTGTTCCCGTTTGTGCGGTTCCCGGGCGTTGACGTCGTTCTGGGCCCGGAGATGAAATCAACCGGCGAGGTGATGGGGATCGATCTCAACTTCGGAAACGCTTTCATCAAGGCCCAGATCGCCGCCGGCCAGAATTTGCCGTCAAAAGGAAACGTTTTTCTGAGCCTTGCCGACCGCGACAAGCGCGATGCCGTCGAGATCGGGGGG
>JBMFPI010000313.1:0-4311 GCA_049969195.1 Armatimonadota bacterium | reverse complement strand
CGGTTTCAGAGTCCGGCGGCGGCGGAGCTTATGCCGACGTATTCGGTTGGCGTAGTGGACTTCGTTAACGAGTCGGGAGTGCAGGGCGAGTTGCTGGCCAGGCTTGCCACCGACGCGGTAGTCGTCGAGATGGCAAAGACGAACCGGTACGATGTCAGCATCAGCCGGGCAATGATCAAGGCCGAAATGGAGAAGCTCGACCTCCGGCCGCCACTCACAAAGCTCGGTCTGATCCGGCTCGGCGAAGCACTTAGCGCGGACGCCATGCTGCAAGGCTCGGTCAAATCGGTGCGGTTGACCGGTTCGGGGGCCGATCGGCGGGCGGCTGTGACACTGGTCGTGCAGATGATTGATCAGGCGTCGGGAGAAATTATCAATGGGGCCGTCCAGACCGGCACCTCGACTGCGCGCGTCGGGTACGCTGCCGACGACGACTCCCTCATCACCGAGGCGATCAACAACGCGGCGTTCCTTTGCGTGAAGACTATGGTGGACTACATCATCCCGGAAGCTACGGTGATGATGAACATCAAAGAGAACCAGGTGATGCTCAACAAGGGTGCGCGCGACGGCATCAAGCCTGGGATGCGGATGATAGTCCTGCGCAAGAGGGAGATCATCGGTTACGTCGAGGTTCAGAGAGTCAGCGCTATTGACAGTGACGCTAAAGTCATCAAGTCGATGAGGGGAATTCAACCGGAGGACAAAGTCCGCGCGATCTTTGAGATGCCGGTCGTCGGACCGATCACCAAGTCGGAGCCGCTTCCATCAGGCGCACCCCGGGGCAGCCGCCGACACGGAGATGCCCTGAGTAAGATCGGCAAGTTCATCCTTGGAGCTGGGATTATCTTCGGACTCGCAACGCTGTTCCGGCCCGGCCGAGGAAGCGAACCGGCGCCTACAATCGCCGCTGCGGAGAGTCCAACGATCATCACTTGGGATCCGAAAAAGTACAGCCACGGCCAGAATGTGCTTGAGTATCAGATTATAAGAGATGACTTTGCCGATACGGCGCGGCCCGTAAAGGTTATTCGCGACCCTTCGGCGATAGACGCAGGTCGGACGGACGTTCGCACGCTTTACGGGACCACTACACCCATAAACGTGACCTACTACAGGCTGGACAGCAACCCCGCCACTAGCTATACCGAGGTCACCGGGACCGTGCCTCCGGAGCCGTTCGGGATCACCCATACGTATCAGGTCAGGGTGCTCTACAGGTTGACCAAGACAAGCACGTCAACCGATAACACCGGCGGCACAACGACAACTACTACCAGCACATACTACTACACTCCGGTAAGCAACGTAATCACCGCGACCGCCATTGATCCGGTCAAATACACGGATATCGTGTCGCCGGCGTACGACCCCGGCGTCGGCCCGCCGGAGGTTCTTGTCACCGATTTGCTGTCCGGGGCAACCAACTTCGAGTGGAAACGCAAGGACGGGGCCGACGTCTACTACGTGCGAGTTGAGCCGGTTGTGCCGGGGACCGGCCCCATCTGGCAGAGCTCCATCATCTATGAGACCGGTCCGACCGTGGCCCTCCCGGCTGCCATGCGTGCCGATCTTGCCAATTTGCTGTCCAACCCGTCCTACGCCGACGTAACAATGAAGTGGACGGTCTACTGTAGGCATCAGGGGGACACCAGCCCGGCGTGGTTAGCGGGGCAGGAGGCCAGATTCATTGTTGGCGGCACGCCGCCCGGTTTCCCGTAGTCGCGCACTTGGAGCTCGCGTGCGGGGAGAGGCGAGGAGCAGGAGGAGTCTGGAGATGAAACGACGCGCAATTCGGCTGAGTTTCACGCTGGCCGCGGTCGTGTGGGCGTTGACGATCGCCTGTTCGGCTGCGGCTCAATACGCCGGCGGACGGACCTATGTTCCCAACGAGTACATCATTGCGGTCCAACCGGGCACGCCCCCGGCGGATGTGGAGCAGGCGGTCCAAAGAATGGGCGCCACTGTGGTCCGGCCTCTGGCGATCGAGGACCACTACCTTATTAGAATGGGGCGGTCAGCCGGACGGACGAGCAGTTACAGGGTCCATGGTTCCTCGACACGCGCGGCTCGTTGGGTCGTCGAGAAGATTCAGCCGAATTACATCTACCGGATGCATGCAATCCCGAACGACGAGCACTGGGACAAGCTCTGGAATATGAGACTGATCAACATGCCCAGCGCGTGGGAGATAACCAAGGGAAGCTCGAGGATCACAGTCGCCGTGATCGACAGCGGGGTTGCCAACCACCCTGACCTCATCAACCGGATAGTTGCGGGCTACGACTTCAACGAGAACGACGCGGATCCTTCTAACGACACGGACGGCCATGGGACGCATGTAGCCGGCACGATTGCGGCGCAGGGCAACAACGGCATCGGCATTTGTGGTGTGTGCTGGAACGGCGTGAAGATTATGCCGCTGAGGTTGTTCGGTCCAAATGAGGCGACAACGGACATATTCATCGACTGTCTAGACTACGCGCTCACACGAGGCGCACAAATGGTCAACATGAGCCTTGGCCAGGAGTACGATGATCCGACGTTGCACGCGAAGATCTCGCAGCTTGCTACGGCCGGGCTGATACTCGTTGCTTCATCGGGGAACAGCGGGGATGACACATTATACTACCCGGCGGCATATCCGGAGTGCATCTCTGTATCTGCGATCGGGCCATATGATGCCATCGCTCCGTACTCGAGCTACGGTAAAGTGGATATTGCGGCCCCGGGGGGAGATTCCAGCCTCGGCCGGGAAGCCCAGGTTTACAGCACATACGTCACGTGGTCCAACAACGCGCCAGTTTTCACCTACAGTTATGCCGAAGGGACTTCGATGGCTGCCCCGCACGTGTCGGGTGCCGCGGCCCTGTTGCTCGGTTACAACGTGCCTCCCGCGGACGTCAGGAATCGACTGCTTGCAAGCGCCAGGCCGCCCAAGTCGGGCGGGATGGACCCGGCCAAGTATGGCGCGGGAATCCTCGACGTTCAGGCGGCTCTGGCCAACGCTGTCGTGAGGATCGTTCAGCCCGGCAAGGGTGCTACCGTTGGAACTACTCCCGATTTTAGGATAAGCATCCAGGGAATCAACCTTAGTACCATAAAGGTGTTTCTTGACTACGCGGACATTAACGACGACGGGATCCCGGATGATCCTAACGAGGGCGTTATAATCGACGGCACCAGTGTTTACTTCCATCTCAACACCACCCGCACAGCCATTGAGTTCAATTGGACCGACATCTCAACCTCCGGCGCGATGACGCCGGGCACGCACAACCTGTACGTTTCAGCCGATGCGGCAGCCGGAGGCGCGACTGTTTCGGACTGGTGCGTGTTTACTGTTGCCAGAAAGAAGATCAGCAAGGGCATTCACTTCTTTGCGTTTCCTTACAGCCTGGCCAACCGAACCCTTGATAAGCCCGAGAATGTTCTGCCGGGAACGAAATATGGTTATGGGTCGAGTCCTCGATCGACGCTGATTCGCTGGATTGCTGCTCCGCGGTCGCTCACGGATGCTGCTCCGGTTGGCTACGTTAGCTACGACCCGCAGAACGCGCTCGACAGGGTTTGGTTCAGTCCCCTGAGCAACTTGGGTTCATTGACCGTCGCAACCGGCGGCGGGTACTACTACGACAGCGTGTTCCGTCAGTGGCAGTACGCGTTTCCGGCCGGGTCGGGGTTCTGGCTGATACTGCCGACTGACATCTACCTGGACGAGTCTTACACGGCGGTGGAGATGCTGCCGAATTTCGACGGTGCTAAAGGCTTCAACATACCGCTCTACAGGGGATACAACATGATCGGGAACCCCTATTCCCACGCCGTGCCCTGGAGAGCGGCGCTATTTACTTACCGGGGCCAGACCAAGACGCTTCTGGATGCGGAGATGGCAGGATGGGTCAGATCGACGATATACTGCTACGCCGGATCCACGGCAGGTTACCAGCGTGTCACCGACAGGGATTTGCTTGAGCCGTTTACCGGCTACTGGGTCCTCGCTCTAGTCGGAGGAGCTACGGAAACTGACTCACTCGTGCTTACAATCCTGCCCTAGGGGCCGGTGATTTCGAGGGGAAACGGGTTGCACCGGGGAAGATATGACGGAGAAGGAATAATGCGCAGATTGTGTACGGTCGCGTTGTCGGGACTGTCTGTTGTTGCATTGCTGGGCCTTGTCGGTGCGGCAGGTGCCCAGGAGTTCTCCAGCGACGCCCGGTGGGAGTCGCTGTCAAATCGCTACATTTCGGTTGGCCTCGGCGTCCGCGGGACGGTGAAGCAGAGCCAGAATGCTCCGGAATGGCAGATCGC
>JBMFPI010000312.1:0-4315 GCA_049969195.1 Armatimonadota bacterium | reverse complement strand
GCAGGCTTGCGGTTGTGCTCGACGGCGTCCGGAACCTGATGATCACGCGAGCCAAGTGCTGCGCGCCTGTGCCCGGCGAACAGGTGGTCGGCTACGTGAGCCGGGGCAAGGGCGTGGTGCTCCACACGGCGGCCTGCCCTAACGTGGCCGCGTATCGCCTGCAGGATCCTGAGCGCCTGGTTGACATCAACTGGACCGAATCCAATGGCGAGCGCTATCCTGCCGACATCAAGATAAGAGCCCTGGACCGGGTCGGCGTCCTCAACAGCATAACGGCCGTTCTGTCGGAACTCAAGAGCAACATATCCGGAGCACGGATCAGACAGCTCCCCGACAAGACCGCCAGCATTGAGATGACTATCGAGGTCACCGATGTGCACCTACTGAATACCATACTCACGCGAGTCGGGAGCCTGTCAGATGTGCTGGAGGTGCAGAGGATAACGGCAAGAAGAGCAAGAAGGAATACTTGATCGGGCAAATCGGCAGAGACAGTTCAGTCCCGCGGGAATCGCGCTATGCTGAACTTGTTTCAGCAACCAGGCGGAGCAGGGATGGATCCTGAATCGAGTTCAGGGTGGATGACGGGGTCCTGGGCACTTGCACCCGCAAGACTGAACTGACACCATCGGCATGGCAGGCTGGGCGTTTCGGCGGTGCCGGGGAAGAGTAGGGGACGTGAGAGCGGTTGTTCAAAGGGTGAGGTCCGCGAGCGTAGAGATCGATGGCCGCAAGGTCTCGTGCATCGGTCGCGGCCTGGCCGTGCTGCTTGGGGTCGCCAGGGACGACTGTCAGAAAGACGTAAACTACCTTGCCGAGAAGATCGCTAACCTACGGATATTTGAGGACGACAGTGGAAAGATGAACCTGTCGGTGCTCGACGTCGGTGGTGAGGCGCTCGTGGTGTCGCAATTCACATTGCTTGCAGACTGCCGAAAAGGCCGGCGGCCCGGATTCGACAAAGCGGCGGGTCCGGATGTGGCCGAAACGTTGTATAATGAGTTCGTGTCCATGCTGGAGGCATGCGGAGTGCCTACCAGGACCGGTCGATTCCAGGCCAAAATGCTGTTCGCGATCGAGAACGACGGCCCGGTGACGCTCATCCTGGACACAAAGGAGAGCCTCTGATCGGACGATCGCCAGCCTGGCGCGGGTTCTACGCCCATCACGGGTACGCAATTCGAGCTTGTTGCTATAGAAAGAGAATTCAGCGTTTGTGACGATTCGATGCTTCTTGACTAAGCCGGAGAGTCTGCGGAGACGCGCCGGTCGCAGCAGACTGAATTCCCGATTTGTGGTTGTCGAGTTAGCGTCATCAGGAAGGACGAGTTCCGGTGAGTTCGGCGTGGGAGAGCGGTCCCTCAGGGGCCGACGAAATGGCTTTTGAGAAGCTTATGCGCGGCGAGGTCCTGCGAGAGCCGCGCGAACCTGAGACCGCCTATGAGCGGCAGGAGTTCGGGGACGCGCTGTGCAACGAGGGACGGGTCCGTGAGGCCATTGTCCACTACCGCAAAGCCGTCGAAATGGAATCCGACAACCCCGGGTACCATACCCGCCTTGGCGACGCCTATGCCTATTCGGAGATGTCTGTCAAGGCGGTCGCCGAATACCGCAAGGCACTGAAGATCAGCCCGAGACGCGCCGAACCCCATTACAGCTTAGCGGAGATATACCGCCGGTACGGCAAGTGGATGGCCGCCGTGGCCGAGTACCGTAAGGCAGTCCAATACAACGCCATGAACCCGTTCTATCGCTACAAGCTCGGAGCCGCGCTTTGGCACATCGGGCTGTGCGATGAGGCCATCCTCCAGCTCGAAATGGCGGTTCAGATCGCTCCGACCGACGGCTTTTACCACTTCTCGCTCGGCGACCTTTACGCACAAGTCGGCCGCCTTGCCGATGCCATTATAGAAATGCAGCAGGCGACGCTGTTCTGCCCCGTAGACGCGTACTACAGTTTTCGCCTAGGCTTGCTCTACGCGCAGGGCGGATACCTTGATGATGCCATCGCGGCGCTCAATCGGGCGATCAAGCTGGCACCCAGAGAGAAGACCTATCACGCCGTTCTTGCGGAGGTATACTCCAGGGTCGGGAACACCGAGCGCGCCGAGCTGCACCTGAGCTACGCCGGCCAGATGGACGATTTCGACGCTGCCAACCTCGCGGTTGTCAAGCGAACTGCGGAGATCTAACCTTGCCGCTGCGCTTTCACGTGCTAGTTGTTGGTCCCCTCGAAGTCAATTGCTACATCCTCCGGGACGAGGCTACCGGCAAGTGTGCGATCATCGACCCGGGTGGCGACTGCGACCGTATCGTCTCAGCAGCCGGTTCGCCGGGCTTTCGCTCTCCTGCGGGCGGCGAAGCCGAATATGAGGTCGGTCCCACGTCTTCTTCTGAGACCGGGGCATCGGCCAAGGTCTCCGGAGTTGATTGGATTCTCCTTACTCATGGACACTTTGATCACACTTACTGCGCGGGTGATCTGGCCACGCGGTTCGGGGTGCGCGTCGGGATCCACGAGGCCGATGTGCCGCTCCTGGGCCAGGGCCTCGGCGTTGCAGAGATGTTCTATGATGTCTCCGGGTGCGTTCCGGTGACCCCGACTGACCTGCTCGCGGACGGACAGACGATCACCCTGGGCGAATCGAAGATCAAAGTTATTCACACGCCCGGTCACTCACCTGGCGGACTGTCGTTTGCGACGGAAGCCGGCGTCTTCTGCGGCGACGCTTTGTTTGCAGGCTCGATCGGGCGAACGGACTTCCCGGGCGGGTCTTTCGAGCGGCTGATCGCGTCGATCAGGTCGAAACTGCTCACCCTGCCTGATTCCACCCCTCTTTATCCCGGCCACGGCCCAGCCACTTCCGTAGGCACGGAACGCAAGAACAACCCGTACCTGCGATGAGCAAGAGGTTGTTCCGATAGAAACCAAAACCGGCGGTTTCGGCGAATCATCCCACGCTCCTGAGTCAGCCGGAAAAATCACCGAAAACGCCCACATCGCGCAACGACCTGATGAGCATGGTATAATTGCCGCGCCTAATGAATGGCTGCGCACCAGGGGGTTGTCGCGATAAGACGTGTCCATCGCAACAGCCTGCAGGACTCTCGCCGAAGGAGCACACATTGCGCGGATATACGCTGGTTGCCTGCTGCCTGCTTGCCGTAGCGTCATGTTGCGGACTCGCGGCTCGGCCGAATAACCCGTACGGCGTCATGCTCATGTGCGATGGGGGCGACGCTACCGACGGCCTGCTGATGCACTGTAGACTCGCGCGGAATATGATCGGCGAGTGGGGCTACGTGCGCACCGGTTCCGCGGTAGACCCGGCCGAGGCTGCGAGCTACGTGCGGCTGTATGCGGTTCTCCGGGCCCTCCATCTGATTCCCGTGTGCACTGCCTATCGGCCGCCGTCGACTTACTACGAGCCGGACAACCCGGATCTGCCGAGGCGCGACCCCGACGGCTCGTTCACGTCTTTCGCGCGAGCTTTCGAGGAATGGGCCAGAGCGCTCTACGCCGGGGGCGCAACCATTCCCTATTTCGAGTTCGGTAACGAGGTCAACGGCGGATACATTGGCGAGCACCCCGAGGTCTATGCCGAAATGTGCATAGCTGTGAGCAAGGCCTTGAAGCGTGTCGATAGCTCGATCAGCTTTGGGACCGCCGGCATGGCGGGCTGCGGCGACAACTTCTACGATCGCATGCTCCAGAAAGTTCCGGATGCGGCCAAACATATCGACCATTGGGGCCTGCACCCGTACGGGGCCAATCATCCTCCGGGCTACGCCCTCAAGTTTGACAGCTATGGCCTCGAAGGCCACCTGTGGACGGCGAAGGTTTTGGCCAAACACGGCGTCACGAACCCGATCTTCATAATGACCGAGACCGGTTATGAGCTCGGTAATCAACGGGACAATCGCTTCCCGAAGATAACCGAGCAGCTTCGAGCGGAGTACCTGACGCAAGCCTACAAGGATTGCTGGACAAAAGACCCACGCGTTCGGGGCGTCATGCTTTTCGAGCTCCAGGACACGAAGTGGAGCAACTGGAACGGCTGGGATCTCATACGGGAGGACTACTCGCATACACCCGTTTACGATGCCATCGCCGAGCTGCCGAAGCCGAAGGGCTCGGACTATATGCCTTCGGGTCCGTGTTCGGTCGAGGGTCGGGTTGTTGACAGGGACCTTGGGTCCGGGGTTCCCGATGTAGTGGTGTGGATCTGGCGCCCGAATAGGGGCGGATACGCCGCCATAACCGGCCCGGACGGCAGATACCGGATTGCGAACGTGCCCGCGGGCACGTACAACC
>JBMFPI010000311.1:0-4330 GCA_049969195.1 Armatimonadota bacterium | reverse complement strand
TCCCATCCTACACTGCCGCTCGACCAAGTCGCGCCATCGTAGCTTCTGTCAAGGTGGGGGCGGTTTGACGCTTACGCCGATTTCGCCGGGTGGTACCTCGAGTTCTATCCGATTGCCCTGACCGGCGGACCGGGCAACCAGTATCTTGTCATGCGTCGGTCCGAATCCCTCCGAACGGCTAGTGAGAACGAGGTCAGGCTGTGGGTTGTACTTGACGGTCTTCATTTCGTCGACGCCGTCAGACTCAGCCGACAGATCAGGGAGCGAAAGCCGAAGATCGGGGAAGAGAAAATCTCCGTTGCCCTTGCGGCCATCCCGACGATCACCAGGTTCGCCAAACCCGCGCTCGTCACCGGGCTGCCGCCTGCCCAGGCTGAGAATGCGTCGGCATCGGGTGGGCCTGGCCTGAGGGTGTTGCTGGAGAGCTCTGATCCAGGCCCGGTGCTGCGTGATGCGCGAAGTGGCGACACGTTCCTGTAGTGTCAAAGCGAACCGGACAAGACCTATCACAAGCCAATCGACAGGACGATCATCACGGACAATGTCTCCGGCGTGCTGAGGTCGCTTGCGGACAAGATCGTTCGTGCGGTCGAAGCAGTTCCAGAGAAGCTGCCGATGCGAATTGTTCTTACAACGGACCACGGACGCCTGCTCGGCGGAGGAAAAAGAACGCACACCGTTCCGACAGGCATGCAGGCCGAGAGTCGTGCTGCATACGGTGCTTCAGGTGCCGGTTTCGATGATCCGGGACTCAAGACGCTCGATGACGGATCGGTGGTCATTATCCATGCCGGGCGCTACGGCCTGCCTGTCGATTGCGCCATAGTGCTTGACGAGAACGCCTTTGTGACCAACGACGGCAAGAGCGGCGTTGAGCATTTTCCACACGGCGGCCTGTATCCGGAAGAGGTAATCGTTCCCTGGATCGAGCTTACGCGGGTAAGGCCCTTGCCGGTTGTGGAAGGGTTTGTAAGAGGCAAGGCCCGGGCAACGTTCGACGGCACCGTTTTCCTGTGCCTTAATAACCTTAGCGAAGATCGCATGAGTGTGCTGCGGTTGACGATAAGGACCGGCGGAGACGAGTCGCACAGGCTCGACCTGGAGGCCGTTGTGGAGGCGTATTCACAGGCAGAGATACCTGCAGTACTCCGCGGATGGCCTACGCACGAGCAGATTCAGCGGAGCAATGCAAGTGTACGCTGCAGAACGGACGATGGTGCGGAGTTCGAGTTCGAAGCCCGGCTCGAGCTCGAGGCCGAGCAGATGTACATACGGGACACTACGCTGGAGGATCTGGTATGACGTCAACCCACTCCGGTTCGCCGATCTCCGACCTGGAGGCGAAAACAGTAAGGCTCTTTGGCAATCTGGCAATCGACAAGCGGCGACTGCCTATGAGCCAGCTTCAGAAGAAAAGCGTACCGGGCTACGTAGGTGAGTGGGTCCTTGAGAATGTGGTCCCCGGAAACGGCCCACTTTCCCAGGAGGAAGCGGAAAAGGTGCTGGAGTGGGCCAACCGCGTGATACCTGGGCCAAGCGACCAAAACGTTATCAAACACCGCCTGATGTCCGGTGAGACGCTCAAGATCCTGACTCCTGTCCAGGTAGAAATAGTGCTCAAACGCGACAAGCAAGATCGAGTCGCGAAATTAAGCTTGATCGGAATCGACGACGCCATTATCTCCGATGGTCTGATCGACAAGTACCCCGACCTTCTCAAGCAGGGAATGTGGGGAGTGACGGAGCTCGTAAGGACCGAACGCGGTGTCGCAGTAGCCAGCTTCCGCCCCATGCAGGCCTCGGTCAATCTAGACCTCTACAAGGAAGTCAGGCGCGAGTTCTCGACGTCGGAGTGGCGTTCGCTTATGGTGTTATCCATGGGCTACTCGCCGGACGCGTTCAGTGAGCACCAACAGACCTTGCTCCTGTGCCGACTACTTCCACTTGTGCAAAAGAGCATGCATCTCGTCGAAATCGCGCCTAAAGGCACGGGCAAGAGCTACGTGTACGAGAACATCAGCCCACGTGTCAGGCTAATAAGCGGCGGGAATGTCTCACCGGCAGTCTTGTTCGTCAACAATGCTACCGGACAATTTGGTCTTCTCGGCAGGTTTTCAGTGGTCGTACTCGACGAGGTGCAGACCCTGAAGTTCGAGAAGCCCGAACAGATCGTTGGCGGCCTCAAAGGCTTTTTGGCGAACGCGCGTCTTACCCGCGGCGGACTTCACGAGGCGACAAGCGACTGCGGTCTTGTTCTTTTGGCCAACATCGCCCTCGACTCCAACCAGCAGCCGATGCGTAGCCCGTTGGTTGCGGAGTTGCCGACCTTCCTGCAGGAGACGGCTTTCCTGGATCGATTGCGCGGGTTGTTGCCGGGCTGGGAGGTGCCGAAACTGAGCTCGTCCAGCCTCGCGGCAGGAATCGGTCTCAAGTCGGATTTCTTCGGAGACACCCTGATAGCTCTGCGAGACGACCTGACGGCTGACGAGATAGTGTTGCGGCGACTGAGGCTGGTCGGAGACCGGCCGTACAGAAGAAACGAAGAAGCCGTTCGTGCAATCGCAAGCGGGCTACTTAAGATCCTCTTCCCAGACGGAGCCTTGACTGACGAAGAACTGCAGCGCTATTGCATCAGGCCGGCAGTGCGGCTCAGGCAGCTTATCTGGGATCAGATATACTACCTGGACGCAGAGTACCGCCAATACGAGCAGGAGATCAAGTGCGAACTGCTACCAGCCTGATGCGATATAGCGCAAAGCCGGCATCTCGGCGATTCGACGCTACTCAACTGAGCGGGGGAATAGCTGAAGGCGCCTGTCGCAACGAGCACCCCGCGGGACGGTTCAGTTCTTCGCAAATCGCGTCGTGCTGAACTTGCTTCAGCATCCAGTCGCCCAAGGCATGGTTCCTGGGTCAAGTCCGGGATGACGGCGTCCCGGGCGTTTTCTATGCTGCGGGAACGACTAGGGTATCGAACCCGGCAAGCCAGCACGGAGCTGAGTTCCCCTAGCATACGGGAGCAGTTTATCATTTTCACCCCTGCCCTCTCCCGTCGAGGAAGAGGGAGATACATGCCCAAGCCCTTACACACTGCAGAAGGAGTAACGGATCGTCGAGTCGGGGTTGCATGGGCGGGTTGAACTCGTTATACTGTTAAAGGGTTGCCGTCTATTAAGCGGGGACTGACGCATTTCGGCGGCCCGGGCGGTCCGCTGGAATACCACCGATCACCAGGAGGAGCTAAAGTGGCTGATCTACAAGCTCTGGCGCAGGCCATCATCAACGGCAAGGCGCCCGACGTAAAGGCGATGACTGAGAGTGCACTCGCAGAGGGCATGAGCCCGGGGGAAATCCTAAACAACGGGCTTGTAGCCGGTATGAATGTCGTTGGCGAGAAGTTCAAGAACAATGAGTTCTACGTCCCGGAGGTCCTCATCGCGGCGCGCGCGATGAAGGCGGCAATGGAAGTTCTGCGGCCGCAACTTGTCAACAGCGGCGTCCAGCCTGTGGGAAAAGTCGCCATCGGCACGGTTCGCGGAGACCTGCACGACATCGGCAAGAACCTCGTGGCAATGATGCTCGAGGGTGCGGGGTTCGAGATCAACGACCTAGGCGTCGACGTCAAGCCCGAGCAGTTTGTTGAGGTGGTCAAGAACGGGGCGGATATCGTGGCGATGTCGGCGCTTCTGACGACTACTATGCCGGCAATGAAGGACACGATCGAGGCGCTTAAGGCCGAGGGCGTTCGCGATAAGGCCCTCGTTATGATAGGGGGCGCACCGGTCACGCAGAACTACTGCGATGAGATCGGAGCCGACGGTTACGCTCCCGACGCCGCCAGCGCGGTGGACAAGGCCAAGGAGCTGCTTAAGGTATAGATCGGCGCCAGGACTCGAGCCCCGGATTGCGCGGCCTGTTCGTGCTCCCCGGAAGTTTGGCTTCGCGCTCGGGGTGAGCATCCAACAGCAGGGATCAATCCTGGTTGGGACGAGGCGCTTACGACTGAACGGATCCGGGCTGTAACCGTGTGCCGGTATCTACTTAGCAACTTCCCGGCGGGAACGGCTTCGGGAATTGAAGTCCATTTGCCACGAACGGGACGTTCGCAGAGCCGTTCCGGAAGCAGAGAACAGCTTCCCTTGCGAAGAGCGGCGAACATGTCCGCTTCGACTGCGTCCTGGGCTACGTAGCCCGGACGATGCGTTCGTTCAGAAGCAGGCTGTTCTGATAGGCGCGTTTTCGGCGATCCGCCCGTTTAGTTGAGGAGCGTCGAATCACTGAAAACGCTGCGGTTGCGTTCTATCGCAATAACCTCGGCAGGGCTGCTGGT
>JBMFPI010000310.1:0-4338 GCA_049969195.1 Armatimonadota bacterium | reverse complement strand
CCGTTGAGTCCGATCCAAGCAAGCTCACACGCCCATCATCAAACGGCGCTGGGTCGATAGTCGGACGGACTCCTAGCTCCCGGCAATTAGTTGCACTGGGTTCGCGAAACGGTTGCACCCCGGGGAGGAGTCGCCGGACCCGACAGCAAAGGGAATATCACAGCGTCCCCGAGGAGCGTTGATGGTTGTGGGGAGGGTGCGATGAGTTCCGAGTCTGTTCAGTCCCAGATGTTCACGGTCATTATAAACTGGTCGCCCGAATCCGAAGCCCGGGTTACCGAGGGCGACATCCGCGAAGTCATCGAGCAGCTCGTCGTAGAGATCGACGAAGAAGCCACCGTTGAGGTTGAGGAGTCTATGGAGCACGGGCTCTGATCTGGGTCCGGGACACGCACCATAACCGGGGATAAGGATACAGTGGGGGACACCCCGGCTTTGGCGTGCCTTGCAGATCAGGCTGTTGCGAGGCGAGTTCTCGGCTGCTTGCCCGCTGGGTTGACGGACCGCGAGTTGCTAAGAAACGCCGGGCTTGCGTTCTATCGGATCGACCTCGAGTTGATTGTCTTCCATCTGGGGCCGGGTTTTTCTGCAAAGGTCGAGTAGGTGGGGGTCGTGACAGGGCAAGCCTGTCACACCATCGTACGTGCGTACGTGACGTTCAGCATACGGCAGTTCCCAAGGAATCAAGCGAAGCGTTGATGCATGTGGAGCGTGCTGACGAGTCCCTGCTTGTGAAGCCATCCCGCGGTTACGCAGGCGTTCATATGAGACGCCCCCGCATTTCACCAAGGACCACAACCATTGAAGGCCGAACTACCGTAGGCTCGCTTCTGCTCCAAGCCAAGAGACCCCATCCGCTTGGCCCCTCTCCGGGCTTGCCTCCACTGATGCCACAGTATCCGGCGTAGCTTCCGTCGAACCCATTGATCCGGTTCCTCGAAGATGCCCTTGACCTGCGCCGGCCGCAAGTAGTTCACCCAGCCGACGGTCGCTCCGTTTGACTCCCCGATCGCTCGGCGCAGGTTTCCACCCCGGCTAAGGCGGGATATATACCGCAGCCTCCCCTCAAACCTCCTCACCCTTGCCGGCCCAGCCTTCTGCCTCGGCTTGTAGCGCGTGGTCATCGAGTAGCCCAGGAACTTGCGACCCCAAGGCCTGGCCGCGCTCTTTGCCGGACTCACCCTCAGCTTCAGTCGCCTCCCAACAACTCGTACCAGCCACTCCATCACCCGCTCCCCGGATGCGTTCGACTGTATGTAGATGTTACAGCCGTCTGCATACCGGCACAACCGGTAACCCACTCTCTCAAGCCCCTTGTCCAGATCCTCAAGGAGAATGTTGATTCCCTCTCCCTCGATGGGAGAGGGCTGGGGTGAGGGTGATGGACTTCGCGCGCATACTCCAACAACTCCACGCCGTGCAGGCCTGCCGGGTTTGTGCGGCAGAATCGCTCCCGCGGCATAGAACATACCCCTGCCCATCCGGAGTCGCCGAAAGCGCGGGGATCACGTTCTATTGGAAAGACCACAGGCACGCTAGGCCCCGATCTTGCTCAGCCCCCACAGCAGCAAGAAGAAAAGCCCGGAAATGGCAAGCGCCGCGAGGAAGCCTAGTATGTTGACGGCCCGCTGATGCCTCAGCTCCCAGGGGTGGCCCTCGCCCGCACCGGCGTAGACCATCTCAACGCCCTTCTCGATGAGTTCTTTCTCGCGGCCTACGGGCGTGGTTATGAGCGCATAGAACTGGTCGAGCTTGTCTTTGGGATGCGGCTTGCCCAGCAGGCTTCCGATCACCAGCGCCAGGATTCCCGCCGGCAGGAACGCGAGCAATCGGAAGTGGAGCAGGCTCTTGTCGGCGAAGATGCCCGGGCGGCCGAGCCAGCCATAGCGCACCAGCCTGTCTCCGGGCCTGATGCCCGCGGCCTTTGCGAAACCGGTGCTATCAACTGACAGGACCACCGCCCCGGGCTTCAGCAGGTGGCTTGCTGCTTTACCCCTCAACTTCTTTCGGAGCGCACTCCACTCGCGAGAGGTCATCTCGCGAACAGTAAGCCCCAGCCCTTTGGGGTTCTCCCTGGAGAAGAGCACGAGCACCTCTCTCGGCTCCGGTTTACCGCCCTTGTAACTGACGACGTCGAGCCGCAACCTGCTGAAACGCGGCAGGGGTCGGTTGAGAGCGCTGATCGTGTCCGCGCGCACGTTGCTCCAGGTGCCAACCCGCTGGCTCCACGCCTGACCCGGCTCGCCGACGTAGAGCCAGATCGCCAGCATAACAAAAAACGACGCCCACGCGCCGGTCGCGTTTGTCTTTCTCCACAGCACCCCCGCCCACATAAACAGTCCGGTGAACGCGGCGAGCGTCCAGAACCACATCAGCGCGTCCGCTACGTGTCCTACGCCCAGAGCAAACACAACTCCAAGCAAGACGATAACAAAGCCCGCGAAGCGCGCAACCTGCAGCACCCGGCCATCGTCCGCTGCAGGGTTTATATGCCTCTTGTAGACGTTGCGGGAGATCAGGGCCGATGCCGCCACCATAAATGCCGACAGCGTAGACATCTGCGCTGCCAGTATCGCCGCGAACATCAATCCGATCAGGCCGAACCCCGCAGGCAGCAGCACCCGGATCGCCGTGCCGAAAGCGTCTTCTCGTGCGATCGTGGGGACCATACCCCTCGAGACCATCGCGGCCACGATCACGCCGGTCAGAGCCCACCCCAACGCACAGAATCGCTTGACAAAGTTGCCGTAAGTAAACCCCACCCGGCCTTCGAACTCGGTCTTGCCTGTCGAGCAAACCTCCATCGTGTGCGGCTGCGCGACTATGTTGATCAGGTTCATCAGGAAGCCTGCGAAAATCCACCAGACCGAAAGCTCCTCAAGCCCCGTCAGTCGAAACATCGAGGGATCAAGCGATGCGTGCAACCCGGCGAATCCACCGACCTTCGCCAGGCCGAACGGAACGAGCATTAGCGACATCACCACGATAAGCAGCCCTTGCACGCCTTCAGTAAAGACCGTGGCAAACAATCCGCCAGCGGTGCCGTAGATCAAGAAGGCTATGGTCATGCCGATGATGCCCCAGGTGGGCGATACGGTGCCGAGACTGGCCGCGCTGACTATCTTCCCTGTTCCGATGAGCAGCGTTCCCATGTTTACCGCGAAGATGAGCGTGCCCCAGATCGCGTAGAGAGTGCCGAGCCCCGTACCGAACCGGGCCTCAAAGAAGTCGGCCGTCGTCAGGTATCGCGACCGCCGGAAAAATGGCGCTATCAGCCAGTAGAACGGCGTCACGAAAAGGTACACGAACGTGTACCAGATGCCCGCGAGGCCGTACTTGAAAGAAGCGCCGACCACCACGACCGGGTCGTCGGCGTGAGTGCCTGTTCCTAGCGCGTGCATCATCATCAGGAACTTGTTGAACGTCCGCCTGCCGGCAAAGAAATCGCCGGTGCTTTTCACCTTCCGCGTCTGGTAGAGTCCGATGACCAGCATAGAGGCGAAGTAGAGGCCCAGTACGGCGGCATCAAGCCCATGAAAGTGCATCAGGATCTCCTTTTCGCAATGGACCGGGGTATGATAACCCGGGCGCCAGGTTTTTGCAGCATACGAGGGCCGTGGCCCGGCGCATTCAGCCCTCGCCCCTACCCTCTCCCGCAAGGGGAGAGGGGGTCCTGTCCCCTGAGCAACCGGGGTATGCTGCCCCGGTCCCAAGTTTGTACTGCAGGAACTGAGCTCAGTGCGTCCTTGCCGGGTTGAGTAACTCAGCCATTCCCGCAGTTTGCGGTCGGCGAGAATGCCGCATTTGCGTTCTGCCGCAAGAAACTCTGATTGTCTAGTTTGCCTCAAGCGCCGGGATGTCCTCCCGGACAGGACACGCGGGTGCCTGCTAAGGGCTCAACCGCCGGACAGGCGTCACTTCCACTGCACGTGGCAGCCTTCCTGGGGGATCGTCGCCAGGCCCAGGGACTCGGCCTCCTGCTTCAGAGCCGCATAGAACTCCGGCCAGTTCCAACCTCTGGACCTGGAGATAATGTCGGCTGCCTTCCCGACCAGGTGCCGCGAGTTTGTGGTCCACGTGACCGGTTTGCTGCCTTTGTGGTGGGTTCGGCCGTAGCCGTAGAGCCATTGCTGTCGCTCACGCGACCTGGCGGCCTCGAAGATAATTGGGTCGAACCCGCGGGCGGTCATCCGTTTTATGAGCTGCTCGACCTTGTGTCTGAACGGCTCCCACAACGATTCGATGTCACTGCAACGCGAAGGCTGTCCCATCATCTGCGGGCCCTCTTCCACTGCTGATAAACATGTTCGACCAGCAGATTCGCAATCGAAGCCGGGA
>JBMFPI010000309.1:0-4345 GCA_049969195.1 Armatimonadota bacterium | reverse complement strand
GATCAAGTTGATGGAGGATTCCTTCGAAATCCTGGACACTCATCCCATCAACCGACGGCGCAGGGACGAAGGCCACATGCCCGCGAACATGCTATGGTTCTGGGGGGAGAGTCACCTGCCGGACATCCCGAGTTTCTTCAGCAAGTTCGGAAAAACCGGTGCCGTGGTGGCCGCAGTCGACCTGATACGCGGCCTTGGGCGGATGGTAGGGCTCAAAGTGATCGACGTTCCCGGCGCGACCGGCTATGTAGATACGAACTACCTGGGCAAGGGGCAGTACGCGGTACGCGCCATGGAGAAGTACGACTTCGTTTGGGTGCACGTTGAAGCGCCGGACGAAGCCGGTCACGAGAACAACCTCGACAAGAAGATCGAGGCAATTCAGGAGTGCGATCAGAAGGTCCTCGGCACTATCCTCGATGGAGTCAAGAAGCTCGGTCAGGAAGTCCGAATTCTGCTTATGCCGGACCACCCAACCCCGATATCAACCGGCTCACACTCAGCCGACAAGGTTCCGTTCCTGCTTTTCGACTCGACCAAACCCCAACACACGAACCTGCCGTTCGACGAACGGGCGGTCCTGGAGACTACGCTGGTAGTCGATCACGCTCCTGAGCTGATGAAGATGCTGCTGCAGCAGACAGACAACTGAGCGCGGAACTGTTCAGTTCCGCGGGAACGACGTCATGCCGAAGCTGTTTCACCATCCGCTAACTGAATGGATGGGTCCTGTGATCGACCTCAGGATGACGGTGTCCCGAGCGTTTGCGCCTGCAAGACTGAACCAATGCCTGAGCGCGGCAGGTAGGGGGCGGATCTCGGGTATTATTGGGGTATGATGGCTGCCTCAGACGATATCCTTAGAGCCGCCGTTAAGCATCGTATGTTTGCTTCCGGCGATGCCGTTCTTGCCGCTGTTTCCGGAGGGCCGGATTCCGTTGCGATGCTGCATGCGCTGCACGCGCGCGCCTGCGAGTTTGGGATCACACTTCGCGTTGCCCATATGAACCACGGAATCCGCGGGGACGACTCGGATGCCGACGAGGCGTTTGTTCGAGATCTGGCCGCTCGTATGGCCGTTCCGATTACGGTGGAGCGAGTAAGCGTGCCCCGGATCCGAATGCGGATGCGTGCGGGAGAGGAAGAGGCGGCCAGGGTGATCCGGTACAGTTTTTTGCAAGAAACTGCATCAGATTTTAACTGCACCAAGATCGCGGTCGGGCACACGGCAGATGATCGCGCGGAAACCGTGCTGCTCAACGTTCTGCGCGGCGCAGGCATCGAGGGATTGGGTTCGATGAGGCCGGTGACCGGCAAAATCGTCCGACCTCTGATTGACACGTGGCGCTGCGAGATCGAAGCATACCTCGACAAGCATGGTCTTGAGTATAAGATCGATGCGACGAACCTTGACACCGGCCGCGTCCGCAACCGTGTCCGTCACGTTCTGATCCCGATTCTGGAGCGCGATTACAACCCACAGGTGAAGGCAGCACTTGTGCGGCTTGCTCGGATCGCTGAATCCGTTCAGGAGCTCGTCGAACGCCTGGCCGGGCAGGCGCTACTCGGCGTCGAGTATCGGTCGGCTATCGACGCGAGGCTTCTTTCTGAACTGCCCCGGGCGATTGTTGCTGAGATCGTGCGCTCGGAGCTCGAACAAGCGAAGGGAGGCCTGACCGACGTCACATTCGACCAGATAGAGCGCGTGGTCGACGCGCTGGGCACCGGTGAGGACTTCACGATAACGCTTCCGAGCGGAAAACTCTACGCCGAGCGGCTTGGTGAGGATTTCCGAATTGGCTCCGGGCGGCGTGGGATCGCGGTCAAGCCCTTCGAACGTGCCCTTGCGGTTCCCGGACGCACAAGAGTTCCGGGCATCGGGCTGACAATCGACGCCGAGATCAGAGGCCCTTTTGAAATTCCGCATGTCCGACCCAACGTCGCTGTTCTCGACGCCGACACCGTGACCGGCAGTCTGCGAGTGCGAAACGTACTGCCCGGTGACCGAATCAGACCGTTCGGCATGCGCGGTACCAAGAAACTGCAAGACCTGTTCGTGGACAAGAGGATTCCCCCGTCGGAACGAGCACGCGCCGCAGTAGTGGTCGACGATGAGAAACTTGTCTGGGTAGTCGGGATCGCAGCTTCTGAAAGCTGCAGGGTCACCGATAAGACGCAGCGCATTATTCGGCTGGCCGCAGTGCCTGGTCGATGATCTGGACCGTGTGAACTACCTGGTGCGGCATCTTGCGGTGTACTATCGAGTCCCGCAATTGCATAATACACGCTGGACAGCCGGTAGCGACAATCTGAGCCCCGCTTTCGGAAACACAGCGCATCTTGACCTCTGCGACCTGCTGCGAAAGCTCAGGATGGTAGATGCTGAATGTTCCTCCTCCGCCGCAGCACCGATCCGCCTGGTCCATCTCAACAAACCGCTCGTCCAGCACTGCTCGCAGCAACTGCCTCGGTTCATTGCAGACCCCTAGCCCCCGCCGCAGGTGGCAGGAATCGTGATAAGTGACTTCCTCATCGCTCTCAATCGGGGTCAGGTCGCGCTCGCCCGCGTATCGCGCGACGAACTCACAGACGTCGACGAGCTTCTTCGCCGCGTCCGTTGCCCCCTCGACCCCCAACACCTCCGACCACTCCCGCTTTATGGTTAGCCCGCACGACCCGCACGAGGTGACGATCAGGTCCGCGCCGACGGAGTGCATAATCTCGATGTTACGCCTGGCCAGTTCGCGAGCACCTTCGATATCGCCGCTGCTGAACACCGGGGTCGAGCAGCAAACCAGATCATGCGGCAGGATCACTTCCGCGCCCAGTTTGCGCAGCACGCTCACCGCCGCCAGACCGATTTCGGGGTAGATCAGGTTCGTCGCGCACCCGGGGAAATAGAGAACAGTTGTCTTGTGCTCCCTTATGGGCTGCATCCTCTCGGGCAACCTCGACATCAGCGTCCTGCGCCCGAGGGAAGGCAGGTCTCTGTCCCGCCGCATGCCTAGCACGGGAAGCAGCACGCGCAGCGGGTTTTTCTGCAGATGGATTGCCGTTATATGCTCCGCCAGGCCGACCGCCTTCAACCCCCACGCCATCAGCCTCGGCTTCCTCAGAGCCTTGCGGAAAACGACCCTCTTCACGAAGGGCAGGCCGTCTCGCCTGACATATGCCGATCGCATCGCGAGCGCGATCTTGTTCGGTTCGACCCCGCTGGGGCACTCGACCGCGCATGCCCGGCAGCCCAGGCATCGCTCCATCTGCCGCCTGATGCCGGCGGTCAGTTCGAAGTCCCCGCGGGCGACCGCACGCGCCAGCCGCACCTTGGCCCTTGGAGAGGTCGTCTCCTCCCCCAGAAAGACCGGGCACGCGGCCTTGCAGAACCCGCACTTCATGCAGCTCGCTACGGCCTCGTCGAGGTCAATCATACGAACTTGCCGGGGTTGAGAATGTTGTTCGGGTCCAGCGAGCGCTTGATGCGGCGCATAATGTCGACCGTTGCCTCGCCGAGCTCCCGCACCAGGAAGGGGGCTTTGGCAAAACCGATTCCGTGCTCGCCGCTTACGGTCCCGCCGAGTTCAAGCGCAGCGTCGAATAGCTGACCGACCGCCCTCTCCACACGCGGCATCTCGTCCGAGTCGCGCTCATCGGTCAGGATAGTCGGGTGCAGGTTGCCGTCGCCCGCGTGCCCGAACGTGCCGATGGTGAGGGAGTTCTCTGCCGCGATCCTCTCGATCCGCTCGATCATCGCGCTCAGGTTCGGCAGTGGGACCGTAACGTCCTCAAGAATTGATGTGGGCTTCGCGCGTGAGAGCGCCGCGAGTGCGACACGGCGAGCCTCCCATATCCTCTCGCGTTCAACCGCATCACGAGCCTCTCTGATTTCCGCCGCCCCGGTTTTCTCCAGCACGCGCCGCGCGGTTTCGCCTTCCTCATCTACCGCGTACTGCGAGAGCCCATCAAACTCCGCCAAGATCATTGCGCCGGCGTCTACGAGAAGCCCGAGATGCGCGTAGTCCTCGATGGTGCGCAGTGTCACGCGGTCGATGATCTCGAGAGTGGCGGGAGTCAGCCCGGCCGCCATGATGTTCGAGACCGCCCGGCCGGCAGCCGAGGTGGCGGGGAATGTAGCTGTGAGCGATCGTCGGTACCTGGGCAGCGGCACCAGGCGGACTGTGATCTCCGTCAGCACTCCGAGCGTCCCCTCGGACCCGCACATCAGCGACACAAGATCGTACCCCGCCACGCATTTGCGCGTCTTCGCGCCGCTGGTGAAGAGCTCCCCGGTCGGTGAGACGGCCCGAACCTGCATCAGGTAATTTCGCGTGACGCCGTATTTGATCGC
>JBMFPI010000308.1:0-4373 GCA_049969195.1 Armatimonadota bacterium | reverse complement strand
TGGAGTTGCCGGCCGTGTCCAACCGTATTCCTTCGGAAGACGAGATCCGGGCGCTCACATCCGAAGAGGGAAAGCTCGCGGAGCAGATCACCGATTCGAGCGATCCGGCTGGAGGTCGTTGCGAGTCGACGCAAGCCCAGCGTTTTCGGCAGTTCGACTCCCCCCAACTGAACGGAAAAATCGCTGAAAACGCGCCTATCGCAACAGCCTGGACTGCGTGCAGGCGCTCCCTTGAGGTTGAACACGAGAGAGAACAGGTCAGACGCGATCTGGAACTCGCACTGAACCGCATCAACGAGCTTGAGAGCGAAATCGGGCTTACGGTCGCTCAGTACCGGCGGGAGTATCCGTCGCTGGAAGAAGAGGTCCGCAGCCTGCGCTTGCAACTGGCCAGGGTAACGCGATATCACGCAGCCCTTACGAAGGCGGCTCAGATTCTGGAACAGGTTGCCAAGGGCTCAAGACGGCGGTGGGCAGAGGCGTTGAATGAGAGGGCTTCGGCCATCCTGCCGAACCTGAACCCCCGCTACGACAGCCTGCTCTTCGACGACTCGCTGGGATTTACGATTCGACACATTCCGGACGGCAGAGTTATCCAAAAAAACGAGATCGACGCCGGGCTTTCATCCGGAGCGAAGGACCAGATATATCTTGCTGTCCGGCTTGCCTGCTGCGAGGAACTCTCGGCCGGCGTCGAGTCAATACCAATCATCCTCGACGATGCACTGATCTCTTTCGACGACGAGCGGTTTGAAAGCGGTCTTCGGCACATAGTCGAGACGCTTCCCGGACGACACCAGGTCATCATCCTAACCTGCCATAGGAACCGGCACGAGCGGTTGTTGGACAAGGAATGGTTCCGAGAGCGCGTCGTGGTGGTCGGGCTTTGAGGCAGGTTCCCGGCCCGGCCCTCCAGGCGGTGGCGTCAAGCGCGCTTTCGGCGGACGTCCTGCCTAGTCCGGGAGCATCGAGTCGCCTGACACGCCGGGTTCGAGTTCTGTCGCAACGATCCCGGGCCTTCAGCTCCGGTTGACATCACATACAACCGGGGTTACACTCCGAGTAGAAGCAGGTAACGTTGTAAGCTGATGAGCGAGGATGGGGAATGAGCTGGACACGAATTGCGGTAGCAGCCGCGCTGGCAGTGAGCTGTTCGCCCGTCGGCGCGCTGAACCTGACCGGGCTTATAATGCCCAACCCGGCGGTTGCAGTCAATGACCCTTGCCCGGAGCACTCCGGGTACCGCTGCGTCGCGTCCGCCCGGCGAGCGCAGCTGCTGAGCACTGGTCCGAATGCTGCTTTTACTGCCGCTTGGAACACTGTCCTGCCGCGTGAATGGGACCCCGCATTGTGGACTCTTAGCTGGTGCACCGAGCCTCTAGGGGCCACGCTCAACCTGACCACCTATCGCGCTTTCAACTACGGGCCTACCGATCCGGAGTACGGCTCGTATTACGCCGGAGCAGAGATCAGGATCGAATGGACTCCTGAAACGAACCAGGAAGACCTCAGATGGATTCAGGCGATCCACTCCAACCGCCCTCGCTACCAGACCACCGATTACTACCTGGACATCTCCACGCTCAGGCCGCCTGAGGATCAGCCGCCGGTTTATCCATACTCGTACGCCGACCACCACTTCTACGACAAGCCCAGCCGTTGGTGCGAGCCCGACCAGCACATCTTCTGGGAGGCCTACCTGTATTTGGCGCGGGTGGACCGAAAGGCCAGATCAGTTGTGATGTATGAAGGTGTGCTTTGGGGTTATACTGTCGACTGCCTGGTGCCGGAGCCTGCGAGCTGGGTGATCCTCTTCACCGGTGGAGGGACGTGCCTGGGGTTTCTCGCACTCAAGCGGCGATGAAGGTGTGGCTCGCTGCGGCACTCTGTATCTCGGCGGTCTCCGGCACGCCGCTGCAGGCTCTTGATTACGTGAGTCTGGACCCGCCTGTGGAGGTTCGCGCGCTGTGGATCGATGCCGCTGCCATACCCAGATACGAGAACGGTGTCCGCGAGCTTGTTGAGACCTGCGCCGCGGCTGGCTTCAATGTGCTGTTTCCCGAAGTGATCTGCCGAGGTTATGCCGTATACCCTTCCGAGCTTCTCGCACGGGACCCACGATTCGCAGGGGCGCCCGATACGCTCGCTGTCATGATTCGCGAGGCCCACAGGCTGGGTGTGGAGGTGCACCCCTGGGTCTGGGTGTTCCGAGCAGGCTATTCCTATGACCACGGGGCGATCCTCAAAGCCCACCCCGATTGGGCCGAGCGCGATTCGGAGGGCAACGAGCTCTCGACCAATGGCGGCTACTGGCTCAGCCCCGCTAACCCCGATGTGCGAGATTTCCTTATCGATGTGTTCTGCGAGCTTGTGGCCCGGTACGAAGTTGACGGCCTGCATCTGGATTATATCCGCTACGAGTCGCAGGATGCAGGTGACTACGGCTACAGCGAGTGCTCCGTAGCTGAGTTCATTCGGCAGTTCGGCTATGACCCTCGACCCCGAACCGCTATTATCGTGAAAGACTCTCAGAATCCGCAGGCCGCACAGGATCCTTCCGTTGGCATCGACGAAGCGCGCAAGTTCTTCGAGCTTCCTGTAGGACCGGTTCGAGAGGGCGAACTCAGGCTGCGGGATAACTGGCGGCGGTTCCGCGAATTACAGGTCAGCAGCTTCGTCGAGCGCGCGGCTCGCCGGATTCGGGCAGCGGCCCGGAAGGCTTTGGGTCCTCTAAGGCGGCCTCTCGTTATCTCCGCCGCCGTAGGCGAAATGCCCGACCTTGCTCGCTTGAACCTGATGCAGAACTGGCTTAACTGGCTCGATAACAAGTGGCTGGACTTCGTGGTCCCAATGAGCTATTCGACTGACGATCAGCGGTTCAGTCGGCTTGTGCGGCGGCAGCGGGCAACGGTCGGCGGGCGCTCACTGCTGGTTCCGGGGATCGGCGTGTTCATGCATGAAGACCCTCGGCAGGCCGTCTGTCAGATAGCGCTCGCACGGGAAGCCGGCGCCGACGGCACGAGTTTGTTTTCGGCATCGTACCTGACGGACGAGTCAGTTACTGCGCTTGCAACGGGCCCGTATGCGCCGGCGGGGTCTGACACGCCGACTGCCCGAGCCGGTCGAACAAATTCGACACTCCTTGCGTTTCGCGACCCGTGGGGAGCGGTCGCTCGGCTGCGGAGGCGTGCGTGCGAGCTATATGCAGGCGGCCGGTCTGACGAAGCGGATTACTTTTCGGGCCGCGCAGACGCCCTCGCCCAATATGCAAGCTGGCGGGACTGTCCGACTCCCCATTTTCCACCTGTCTATACCATGCTGCCGGCTCCGCAGCCGGAGCCGGTGATATCCCAGCCACCGGCGGAGACGCCGGCCGCGGCGGAGGATACGGGGCCGAGCAACCGCGAGGCCCAACCCTGAAGGTCGGCGCATCCCGCCGGGTAAGATCAAGAGACGCGCGCTTCAGGGTCTTAAGACAGGCGCGTTTTCGGCTGTTCTCCTGCTTAGTCGAGGAGCATCGAATCGCTGAAAACGCTGGGTTTGCGTTCTGCTGCAAACAACCTAGCCACCTCCCTCTGCTTGACGATCAGTGCGGGGACGGATAGAATCGAGGCGTGGCCATCTACGCAATATCCGACCTGCACCTTTCGCACTCGACTCCCAAGCCGATGGACGTATTCGGCGAGCACTGGCAAGACCACCCTGAACGCATCGCTGCCAACTGGGACGCCCTCGTTCGCGCGGAGGATACCGTTATCGTCCCGGGCGATCATTCCTGGGCGCTGCGACTTGAGCAGGCAAGGCCCGACATCGAGTTTATAGCCGCGCGGCCCGGCCGGAAGATCCTTGTGCGCGGCAACCACGACTACTGGTGGCGGCGCGAGGCGACCAATCGTTTGCGATCTGTGATGCCAGAAGGGATCGAGCTGATGCACGGGAACGCGGTAGTCGTCGAAGGGGTCGGGATCACCGGCACGCGGGGGTGGCGCGTCGAACTCGAGGAAGACCCCGACGCGGGCGATGAGCGCGTGCTGAGACGGGAGCTAATGTATCTGGAACGCGGGTTGGCTCAGATTCCGCCGGACGTATCGAAAAAAATAGTCGCGCTTCACTACCCGCCGTTCAATGCCGACCTGGAGCCAAACGCTTTCGCGGACGTCATCCAGAAGTTCCGCGTCGATCTCGTTATCTACGGCCACGTCCACACGGGCTACTACATCGAGGGAAACGTCGACGGCGTGGAATACAGGCTGGTCTCGGCAGACCACATCGGCTTCACGCCCGTCAGGATCGCTTAGGTTGCCCGAGCCACCGCTTGAGCCAGTTGATCGCTTCTTGCCGCATCGCGTGCGTTTCGACGTGGCCGCAAGGAT
>JBMFPI010000307.1:0-4376 GCA_049969195.1 Armatimonadota bacterium | reverse complement strand
AGCTCAGTATAACTTTTCACTCGCGGACCTTAAACAATACCAGCAGGACATGCTGGCGCCCGGATTGCCGCCTGACCAGTCCTATACATACGGAAACCGGATTCGCGAATACTTCGGATTCGACTCACTTGCAAAATTCGCTGCAAAGCTCAGAGAAAACCAGCAGGACCGTGATTGCTACCTGGCTTTGTGGGACAACCGGACCGATATCGATGCCGAAGACGCCCCGTGCCTGGTTTCGTTATTCTTCCGGGTGTTCGATAGCAAACTCACGCTAACCGCCACTTACCGCACTCACAACGCGCTCGATGCCTGGCTCAGAAACGTTTACGGGCTGATGGCGGTGCAGGAGATGGTGTCCAAGGAAACCGGTATCGAGCAGGGACCGCTTACCGTCATTAGCCACTCGATAAGCGTTGATCCGGACAGATACGACTTCGCCCAACGGGTCGCTCACTCAAAGACGTTCTCGGTGGAAATGGATCCCAACGGTTATTTCGTCATTTCCCTCGACCAGGAGACGCATGAAATCGTCGCGTGTCACGTCAGTCACGAAGGCATACAGCTCAATGAATACCGCTCAAAGAAGGCCGAACGAATACAGCATGAGATTGCCCGTGACTGCGCTATATCGGATGTGAACCATGCTATCTATGTCGGCCGCCAGCTCGCAAAGGCCGAGATGTGCCTTTCTACTGGACAGGCGTTCGAGGAGGGCTGAGCCCAGCCGTGGTCGACGACGCGTTGCGCAAACGCATAGAGGCATTGAACAAGAAGCCGCTCAGAAACGTGCCGGACGCCTGGAACGCCGGGCCGCTGCGGCCAGATCAAGAGCGCGCACGGTTGGGCGAACCTGCAGGTGCGTCGGCCCCGAATGAGGTCGATGCGATTGTCCCAACCGGCAAGACCCCGGCTGACGCTACGCCGGGCTCAATCGATGAGTTCGCTTCTAACTCGCCAGAAGGCATGGCGGACGGAGTCTTCGCAAAGGCTCCCGCGGGTCCCGGCTACTGCCATATCGAGCTGCCCGCCCAGAAGCTCGACGCCGGCTCGCATTACCTGCATCGGCGATTCATCTCGCTTACCGGCTATCCCAACGGCAACGCGGTTGCTCGCCTCGCTGCTGTGCGAGGAGCGGAAAGGCTTGACCCTGACGAGATTCTTTTCCTGGACATAGAAACCACCGGCCTCGGGGCGCGTACCCCGCTTTTCCTGATAGGAACCATGGAGTGCACCGAGTATGGCTTTGTTTTCCGCCAGTATTTCGCGCGAAACTATGCCGAGGAGCCGAGCGTGATCGCCGCAGCGTCCGAAAGGCTGAAGCGGACCGGCGTGCTGATCACATTCAACGGCAAGTCGTTTGACCTTCCGTTCATCGAGGGTCGCGCCGCCGCAAACGGCTTGATTCTGCATTACCCGGGTCCGCATCTGGATATCCTCCACGAAGCCCGGAGCCGCTACCGAGGTGATCTGCCCAACTGCAGGCTGCAGACACTGGAACAAATGGTTTGCGGCCGCTTTCGCGAAGAGGACATACCGTCGGCCGAGATCCCCGAAGCCTACCATGAGTTCGTGCGCACCGGCAACACCGCCAGGATCCGCCTTATCCTTCGGCATAATCTATTCGACCTGTTGACTATGGCGGATCTTCTAAACAGAATGTGGGGCAGGGATTGAGCAGCAATCGATGCCCGGATGTGGGCTCCCACCCTCGCACTTCGTGTCTGCCGAAGATTCGAACCCGCCTTTCGGAGCTGCAGTATGAGCTCAATCGAACGACTCGATCTCTACTACGCCACTTGCCTTGGTTGCAGCCCTGAGGACCTGAACTCGGATCGTCTGACGGTCGTCGCAAACAGCGGCGTCGCTAATATTCGTTTCGCTAAGGGCATCCCGATGGCGGTCTACGCGCTATCCAAGGGCACAGGCGCTGTGATCTCGGTCCTGCCCCGGCTTGCCCCGACCGCTGCAGGTGCAATCGAGGGCACGCGGTCGTCGGGGCTCGATGACCGCCTTTGCGACACACTCGGGCGCGCACTCGACCCGATGATAGACGTCGAGTTCTGGTTCCGCGGATTTCGGCTTTACTGCGATCCGGCATCTTTCATCGATCGTACCTTCGGGGATGTGCGCGACGTCTCCAACGAAGACGCCCGCGCCCGGCAGATGCACGGTTTCTGGGGCGGTCCGGTGTTCGGGCAGATCGTCGATGGAAAAGCGGTCGCGTTGTGCGCGGTCAAGCCTCTGTCGGATGTGGTCTGGGACCTTTCCGTTGAGACCCTCCCCAACTACAGAGGAAAGGGATATGCCAAGAGTACAGTCTCCGCCGCGCTCAGGTATTGCCTTGACAACGGACGTATCGCGGGCTGGGGATGCGATCGGGACAATACGGCCTCACTCCGCACCGCCCTATCGGTCGGATTTAAGCATTACGCCCTCGACTTTGGATGCGCGGAGTCGACTCAGCGCACCTGAGCTCGCGGCAAGTTTCGGCGAGCCGAAAACAGTCTTTGGGACCGGAGGGGGAGACCTGCTTAGCGGCACGGCGGCACGCACTCATCCACCTAGCGCGCCAGGCTCGAAATGCGCGGACTCAGAGGGCCGTGCGACAGGCACGTTTTCGGTGATTCTCCCGCTCAGTCAAGGATTTCGAGTCGCCGAAAACGCCAAACTTGCGTTTTATCGCAACAATCTTACTCAGGGGCTGCTTTGCTTCGACGTGAACACCACACGCGTGCGGGAGATCAGGTCGTGAAACGTCTCAGCATTGGGCGTGAAACCGGCAAACACAAAGCCCAACCACGCCACTGAAGACGCCGGCACGAGCAGTTGCCGAACCAGAATGCGAAGAAATGGGGTTCTTCCACCTTGGGCATCCACTAGCTGCAATCCCGCGTGTCGCATCCCCAGGGTCCTGCCAAATAACGCAATCGCAAGGACCGAGTAGGCAAACCACATTCCGGCGAATATGACTTCCGGAAGGCCGCACGAAAAATACGTCGCCCCCCAGAACAGCGCGCTCGCAGGATAAGCCAGATCAGCCAGCGAAAGCGGCGGGGCGACGTCGGCAAGGAAAGGCTGAAAGTAGACGTAATCTAGGCCGGCCCATTTGAGTCCCCAGCGAACCAGGAACAGGAGCACGAAGTCCACCAGCAGGGCCTCGGACCGTGCCGCCACCATGCAAAGCCGCTCGGCGGAAGTCATTTTAGCATGCTCCCCGGTGCAGCGCCGGGGCGAAGCATTCGCGGCTGCCTTTGGCTGTCCGCAGTTGCGAATGAGGTTGTTGCGAAACACAGGATAGATCCGGCGTTTTCGAGCGGTTCAGCGCTACCCAACCATCTGGTAGAATCGCCGAAAACGCGTCGATGGCAACAGCCTGATTACGCGAGCGCTTCGCCCCGCAAGGTGTACGGATTATACCATAGCCCAGGCCTTGTTAAGGGTACGTTTCGCGTTCGCTATCACGATTTCGGATGTCTCCCCGAAAGCCGCGACCGGCTTGACCTCAAAGCTGAGAGGCTTGGGCGTCTTGCCGTCCAGATAGCCGATCCTGAACAGGCCTTCAAGGAACGCAGTCAATTCGTCAACCCCGTTCTCCCCGCCCTTGATGCCGAACCGCGGGTGCTCGTCACCGTAAGCCGGATGCGAGGGGTCTTTCATCACGCAGTTGCCGATGTGTACGTGAATCAGGACGTCTCTGGCCGGCTTGAGCATCTCATCCACGCTCTCGCCCAGCAGCGGCAGGTGGCTCAGGTCAAGCATCAGCCCGAACCTCGGATACGAAGCCCTGATCTTCTCTGCAAACGCTACCGCGTCCCTGGTCGGGCCGAGAATGGTGTTCTTGCCGTACTCGACCTGGTCGAACGTCTCGAGCGCTATGGCCAGGTCGCCTTTAGTTTTCGCGTACTCGCATATTTCGGTGACCGACTCGGCCAGCAGCTCCATTCCGCGGGCGCGATTCGAAGGGCCCGGGTCCCTGCCGCTCAAGAACGCTAGCCCGACCGCTCCGAGCTCAACCGCCTCGTCTATGGACTCCTTTATCTGGGCAACCGCTTTCCGGCGGCCATCCTCGTCCGGGTCGTTGAGGTTGAGCTTCTGGGTGAGCAACGTCGGCTGGGCGCCGAACGCGCACTTCATCCCGGCCTGCTCGATCATCTGCGCGGCTGCTTTGCGCACCTGTGCGTCTTTGATCCAGGTGACCTCGACCAGAGTGAAATAGTCATCCTCGCATATCTTTGCGAGCGTTTCCAGGATAGGCCCCTCGCCTTTGATCGTTTCAGGATAGGCCATGAAGTGAATCAAGCCCACATCTGCATACTTGTAAATCGATTCGTTCATTGCTCTAGCTACCTCACAAAGGTCCAGAAATTTCCGCC
>JBMFPI010000306.1:0-4408 GCA_049969195.1 Armatimonadota bacterium | reverse complement strand
GGTCTTCGTGCCCCAGTCGGATGGCGGATATGTGGCGGAACGATGGTGGGGCCGCACCCCGCCGTACCGCGTCGGCTACGCTCGCGACGTGGCTGTTGACTCCACGGGGTGCATCTACGTTGTGGACCAGGTCAACTGCCGCGTTCAGCAGTTCGACCTTGCCGGCAACTACGTCAGGCACTGGGGTTCTGAGGGATCCCGAGAGGGGCAGTTTAGGTCGCCGTGCGGCTTAGCCCTCGACTCTGAGGACAACGTCTACGTTGCCGACACCGGTAACCACCGCATACAGAAGTTCACCGCGTCCGGTGAGTTTCTTGCGGCGTTCGGCTCGTACGGGTCCGGGAATGGGCAGCTTAACGGTCCGGAGGGGGTCGCCGTTGACGCTGCAGGCTTCGTCTACGTGGCGGACACGGGCAACTTCCGGGTCCAGGTCTTTGATTCGACGGGTAGCTATGTTCGCAAGTGGGGGTCGGCGGGTAGCGGTGACGGTCAGTTCGGCTCGCCCAGCGGAATTGCTGTGGATACGAGCGGTAACGTATACGTCAGCGACCGCAGCCTTTCGACGCCGCGCATACAGAAGTTCAGCTCGACGGGAGCGTTTCTCGGCAAGTGGGGATCATATGGTTCCGGTGACGGCCAGTTTATGAGCTGCCGCGATGTGGCTGTGGTCGGCTCTCAATACGTGTTCGCGTCCGACAGCGCAAGAAGGGTGCAAAAGTTCAGCACCAACGGAGCTTTCCTCGGAAAATGGGGCACTGCCGGCACAGGCGAAGGTCAGTTTGGAGATATCTACGGCATAGCCGTCGATACGAACGGCCTGGTCTACGTTGCGGACGCAGGCAACTCGCGAGTTCAGAAGTTTGAACCGAGCGGGGTCTTCGCAGCCAGTTGGGGGTTCGAGATTGCCGGTCTTGGCCAGCTTAAGCGTCCCGGCCAGATCGCCGTCACAGCAGGTAACAAGGTCTACGTCGCGGATACCGACAACTGCCGAATACAGGTGTTCGACACATCGGGACGGCTTCTGCAGCACTGGGGTTCGGCCGGTATTGCCGCTGGGCAGTTTAAGGCGCCGCGTGCCGTCGCCGTCAGCGCGGCAGGGGAGGTTTTCGTGGCGGATACCGGCAATCACCGCGTGCAGGCATTTGGGCCGGACGGCAGCTTTTTGCGGCAGTTCGGGGTTTTCGGCAGGAGCCCGGGCCAGTTCGACTCGCCCTCCGGAATCACGGTCGGGCCTGATGATAAGGTGTATGTTACCGACGCCCGGGGGCGCGTCCAGAGGTTTACTGCCGAGGGGGTCTACGAGACCTCGTTCTACTCCAACGGAGGCTCCTCGCAGACTGCCGACGCGTGGAAAGGCGTCGCTATCGATTCGAGCGGGAACGTCTACGTCGTTGACGAGTACGGGAACTGCGTGCAGAAGTTCGACTCTAACGGCGTATTTAAGGCGAAGTGGGGGACGCTCGGCAGCGGAAACGGGCAGTTCTTCCAGCCTTCGGGCATCGCAGTGGATGGCGACGGGCGCGTCTACGTCGCGGACACGCAAAACAATCGAATCCAGGTGTTCGACTCCAACGGAACCTACCTGGGTCAATGGGGCAGCCGCGGAGGACTTACGGGACAGTTTGCCAATCCGGCCGGAGTGGGGGTCGATTCCGAAGGTAACGTCTATGTTTCCGACACCGACAACAACCGGATTCAGAAATTCCGACCTTACTCAGCGGCACTCGCGCCACTGATTCTTCTTCCTACGAGCGACCCGACGTATTGCTCGCCGCTTTCATCCATCGACATCTCGGGCACGACGATTGGCGATGTGACGGAGGTCGACTGGACAAACGACCGTGGGGGCGGCGGGACCTGCACGCTCGATGCGGGTCGTTGGAACGTCGTGGGTGTCGAGCTGCAGGAGGGGGTCAACGTTATAACCATCACTGCGCGAGACGGAGCCGGAGCGGCTGGTTCTACGACGCTGACCGTCATGCACGATCCCGTTGGGCCGAGCATCGCCGTGACATCCGAGGTGCCCGCCGAGACCCAAACTGCGTACCTGATCGTACGAGGGACGGCCTCGGACAACGTCGAGGTGTCCAAGGTAGGGTGGATTAACAGGACGACTAACAAATGGGGCCTTTGCACGGGCACGACGGATTGGGAAGGCACGGTTCCGCTGGCAGTCGGGCCCAACACTGTCGTCATCTATGCTCTGGATGCCTGCAGTAACGTCGACAGTGTAGAGCTGCCCGAGGTCCGGTTCGTTGACGCAGATCCGCCGGAGATCGGCTCTCTCGAGGTGACGGCCGTTGGCGATCCACCTCAGGGCCGATTGGTGGTCTATGTTACCGATTGGGGCGGCGTCTATAGAGTCACCTGGGCCAATGACCTCGGCGATACCGGCGAGTGTGAGCCCGCGGCCGGGGCCTCGGTTGGCGGCGATCCTCCGCAGCCGCCGCTTGGACAGGAGTGGGCCGCGAGCGGTATACCGATTCACGTAGGCCTGAACGTTATCACGGTCACCGCTTACGATACTTCGGGCAACTCGTCTACGAAGCGGGCGGAATTGTTCGTGCCCGATGTGACGCCGCCGACTGTCGTCATAGTTTCGCCTACTATCGAGCCGACCTTTACAATTGACGCGGAGACCGTTACCATCCAGGGCACGGCGTCCGACGATCTGGCTGTGGTCAACGTCACCTGGGCCAACGACCAGGGCGGCTCGGGAACTTGCGTGGGAACTACGAGCTGGACCGCGCAGGACGTGCCGCTCAAATTTGGTGAGAACCAGATCACCATTACCGCGTCGGATGCAGCCGGTAACTCAGGCTCCGATACTATCATAGTCACGCGTATCGGCACCGATCCGCCGACAATTACCATCACTTCGCCGACTGCCGATCCGGCCTGGGCTACGACGAATCAGAAGCTGGATCTCGCGGGGGTTGCGTCGGACGATGTCGGTGTCACGAGCGTGACGTGGTCGAACGACCGCGGCGGCAGCGGTACGTGTACGGGCACTACATCCTGGAGCGTGACCGGCATTCCTCTTTCCGTGGGAACCAACGTCATCACCGTTACTGCTCACGACACCTCAGGTAAGACTGGACAGGATTCGATAACTGTGACGTTTACTGACCGCACCGGTCCGAAGGTCACGATAACAACGCCCGCTACAGACCCGTATGGCACACAAGACGCGACCATCGCCATCGCTGGCGCGGCTGACGATGATGTGGCGACGACGCAGGTGTCCTGGAAGACCGACCGCGGCTACAGCGGATCGTGCGTCGGAACCTACTCGTGGAGCGCCGACGCGGTGCCGCTGGAGATGGGCCAGAACATTATAACCGTGACCGCGAGAGATGCCGCCGGGAACCGGGGCTCGGCCTCTGTTTCCGTCGTCCGCGGCGACGGCGAAAAGCCGACCATATCGATCACCCAGCCGACCACCGAGCCGACCTATTCCACCACGGAACCGACGATCGACGTTTCCGGAACGGCTGACGACAATGTCGGCGTGATATCGGTCGTCGCGGCCAACGACCGCGGGGGAACCTGGCTCTGCTCCGGCACGACGAACTGGACAGCCGTCGGAATCCAACTCAAGGCGGGCGACAACGTTCTGACATTCACGGCCCGAGACGCGACGGGCAACACGGAATCCGTACAGCTCACCGTTACGCTGACGGATACTACTCCGCCGACGATTGCGATCACGGATCCGACGGAGGATGATAGCTACCTGACATCCGCCGCTGTGGTGTCGATTTCGGGAACGGCCTCGGATGATGTCGAGGTGGTCGGCGTGACCTGGTCCAGCGACTCGGGCGGCAGCGGAAATTGCGACGGAAGTACATCCTGGACGGCGGACGGTATCGCGCTGGCGATGGGTCCCAACGTGATCACAGTAACCGCTGTCGACGGCGCCGGAAACGAGGCGAGCGATACGATAGTCATCACGCGCACGGACGGCACTCCGCCGACCGTGGTCATCACAAGCCCGACATCGACCCCGACTTACTCGACCGCGGCCGGCACGTTGAGCATATCGGGTACGGCAGACGATGATGTAGGCGTAGTCAGCGTTACGTGGTCGAATAACCGCGGCGGGAGCGGGACCTGCTCCGGGACCGCATCCTGGAGCGCGAGCGGGATTGCGCTGGCTATCGGCGAGAATGTAATTACGGTGCGGGCGACGGATGCCGCCGGCAACTCCGGCACCGACACTCTGACGGTTACCCGTGTCGACGCGGAGAGCCCGTCGGTCACAATCACCAGCCCAACCTCGGCGGATACTTATTCGACGGATAGCGGCCTGATCAACCTGGCCGGGACCGCTGCGGACAACGTGGGTGTAACGAGCGTAACGTGGTCCAATGACCGGGGCGGCGGAGGCACGTGCACCGGGACGACT
>JBMFPI010000305.1:0-4410 GCA_049969195.1 Armatimonadota bacterium | reverse complement strand
CATGCTGTGCCGAAAGGTTGTTAAGAAGCCACCTGCGGGCGGCTTGCACCCGTGGGTGGTCCGAGGGAAGTCCGCATCTCGCCAGGGCGCGTAACCCGTCCGCCGTCATACTGCCGTAGGAGTGGAACCTCGTGCGTCCGTGCGCGTCGATTCCGGCAACGCCAGCCTTGTTTTGAACCGGGTCCATCGGGATGAAGAAGAACCCGCCGTCATCGAACCGGACATCAGGCGCGCCATCCGCGTAGTTCTGGCAGCGCACGACGAACGTCAGCACGTCATCCCACACCGGATCGTCGGCCGGGATCTTCGCCGACCGCAGCGCCCCGATAGCGAATATGGTCGCGACCATGTTCGACTCGGCAAAGCTCTCGCGTATCTCGCCCGGCTTGGGCTTGCGAGGCGGCTTAATGGAAAACCCCCATCCGCCGAACTGTGGGTCTGACGGGCTCCACCCAAGCTTCTCGTTGAGCTGGTAGCTGCGCATGAACTTGAGCCATACCTGCTGCGCCGCGAGGTTCGCTGGGGTCTTCTCCAGCAGCACGACGACACGGCTGGCAGATGCCGCGCTCAGAACCGGGAAGTTTAGGCCGTGCTCGCCCGCCTCGATGCTGCCGTCCTCGCCGACCATCCGCACAAGGTAGTCGGCCCCGCGCTTGAAAGACTGCTTCATCGCTGGCTTCCCGCCCTGGGGCATAAAGAACATCGCGCTCAGCACGAGCCCGGTCAGCGAGGGACCGTCCTTGAAACAGGCGTATGTTTTTGATCGCCACGCTCCGTCGGACGACTGATTCCGCAGCAGATACCTGGCTGCTGCGGCGAGAGAGCTGTCGATGCGTGCCGCAGTTGCCGTACCCCGATCCTGAAACTGTGACCGTGCCGCCGCGGCCGGCAGGCCGAATGGCGTCCACAGCGCGAGTGCCGCGACCGTGATCCTCGTTCTTGTGTGCATGTCTTTCGGCTACCGTCGTCTGATGTCGGCGCCGACGGGCGCGTAGGCGCGGTCGGTGGTAAGAACGAGCAACGCCGCTGCAGTGCAGAACGTCCTACCTGTGATACAGTGGTGGCCGGTCCACGTGCCATCGGCGTTCTGGATGCGGTTGAGATTATCGGTTATGGACCGGTCCCAGTCCTGCTATTCCTTGCCGCCCCGTGCTACCAGGCTCTCGCTGATGTTTAGGTAGCTCAGGAAGTCCTCGCCGCCATTCGAGCCGAAGCCCGAGATAAAGTCCTTGTCGTCCAGCCTCGCGATGATAGACTTACGCGCGCTGTCGAGGTCTGCGTCGGCTGCGCGGAAACGGGCCAGCTTGTCTTTCGCCGCTTTTCGAGCTGTTGTTGAGGGGGCCTGCCTGGCTTCTTTCTCAAGCCTAGCGCGCATCTGCTTGTTGGTTATAGTCGACTGCTGAATCGCCGCGAGGTTTCCTGCTGCCGAGTAGAGGTATACTCCCGCTGATCCTTCGCCTTTGAAGCGGCCGGATATTGCGTCAAACTGCTGTCGTGAATACCGCTCGGCCCGTTCGCGGATCTTCTCGTCTACATTCACGCCCTTCTGAGCGGTTTTGTTGATCGCTTGGACGGCCACGGACTGTGCCAGCACTGGTGCCCAGCCCTGATTGGCCCAGGTGCCGTCGTCGGACTGGTTTTTCTCCATCTTGCGGATGACCTTGCTGAGGGCAGCGTCCACGCGCGAGTTACCCTTGTTGTCCGACATCCGGCCCTTGACTTCTGTAAGAAGCATCAAGGCCAGAAACGTATCGATGTACTGGCCGAGCTTCATCTGCACGCGGGTGCCCCTGACGTCAGTGACTCAGAGCGAGTCGTTGTCCGACTCCTCCACCTGTGAGCACACGTAGTTGACCGCCGACCGCACGTTTGTCGCATACTGCCCCTTCGAGGGAGTGCTGCCGGCGCGGATCAGGGCCATCGCGGCCATGCAGGTGTCGGCCACGTTGGGCTTGTCGCGGACGTTATCGAGCGAGTGCCCCATCGCCTCCGACTCTTCGCCCTGAGCCCATCCTCCGCTCTCCTGCTGGGTCTTAGCGAGCCACGCGAGCCCCTTTTTGACGTTGTCGCTCAAGGGCTTCGGCGTTACCGCCGGCGCCCACTTCGTCACTGCCGCCCGAGCCCCGACACTGCATACGAACAGCGTCACTATCGCCCACATCAACTGTCTTCTCATCTTGAGTCCTCCACCACCGCGATCAGATCCAATTCGACCAGCAGCTCCGGCCTGCACAGACGCGCCTCGACGCAGGTAGAAGCAGGGTATTTCTCGATCCCGACCTCCCGAAAGTAAGCGCAGCGGACATCGTTAAGTGCGGCGTAGTCGCGGTCGATGTCCCTGAGGTATATCGTGGTCTTAACGACGTCACGCCAGTCGGCGCCGCACGCCCTGAGCACCGCTCGCGCGTTCTCGAAGGCCCTGCGCGCTTGGGAGCGGAAATCGCCGCTGTGCAGGCTATTTCCGTCTGAACCAACACTGGCCGTTCCAGAAACGAACACCATCCGCACGCCCGCCAGGCGAACCTCCATCCCCCGGCTGAACGCCGACGGACGCGGATAGTGATACGCCTCGCACATGAACTCCGGCACTCTGACCGGCACACACTCGACCGCCATGATCATACCTCGCTGGAACGCGTTATGCGAGATTAGACGCGATGGCCTACTGCGATCTTCGAAGTTTTTGCGACAGACCGCACACCGAGCGTTCTCCGGCAATTCAACGCTCTTCAACTGATCGGGAGAATCGCCGAAAACGCGCCTGGCGCAACGGCCCGGACCTTGAGATGGCAGGCGGCTTGTTATGCGGCCGCGGCTGGTTTCAGGGCTGAGATGTCCCGCGTTTCGGGGTCGATTTCAAGATTAGCCGGTTCTAATCGTCTCCCAAACCGGCAGTTGCCGACGCGACGGAGGCATAATCCGGGTAACTGGCGTCTCAACATCCGTTATGGGTGCCCAGGCAGCCTCCCCAAGAGAACGCGGTTCGAGATATCACCGGTACGAATGCGAGGAAGTCAACGCGTAAGAAAGGGGTCACGCAGGCGCGATCAACAGGGGTTTCACCGGACCTTTATCACCTCCAGTCCAGTGGCGGTTGAAAGGGATCAGCGCTGCGTCACTATCGCCGCACTTAATCGCGGTCTTTGCGGCGCTCAACTCAAACTGCTGAGAACCCGGTCGAGCATCGTCTTGGCCCCGAGACGCATCGCGGATACGTCCCCCACGCAGTACACGAGATCGGCGCCCCTCTCAATCCAGCGCCGCGCATACGTCGGGTTAATGGCTATTGCCACTCGCTTGCCGGCCGATCTGGCCCCATCGATGATGCGCCCGATCGCATTCTCCACCGACGCATCGCCCACTTCTCCAGGCACCCCCAGGCTTGCGGACAGGTCCCCCGGCCCGATCAGCACGGCGCCGATTCCCTTCACGGCAAGCAGCTCGTCTAGGCGCTCGATTGCCTCGGCCGTTTCGATCTGTGCCATCAGGCATAACTCGCGGTTGATTCGCCTTTGCTCTTCGACGATATCGCCCGACGAATACCGGACCGCCCTTGACGAGCCGTAGAACCCGCGCCGGCCCTCTGGGGCATACCGAGCGTGCAAAACAAACTCCTCGACGACCTCGACCGTGTTGCACATCGGGAGGTCTATGATATCTGGCCCGCACTCGGCCGCTTTGAGCACGTTTTCCCGCCGTGAGTCCGGGATGCGTATCATTGTTAGAAGCCCAAGCCCCGACGCGATCCGGCACAAGTCCTCGGCCTGCGCGAACGTGATGAACTGGTGCTCCATCTCGATCCAGACCGAGTCGTAGCCCAGCTCCGCGATTATCTCCAGGAACGTCGGATTGTAGCTGCCTACGGCGGCGCCGATAAGCGGCTTGCCTTTCTTCGCCTCGATGGCCTGGTCAAGCTTGCTCACTCAGTCTTCCCCCATCACGCGTTATCGACGCCAAAGAGCCGGGAACGGTTCGGCTTCAAACGCAGCATGACCGCGGTGGCATCAAGATGCCGCCCGTGATCACTGCCCTTCGACCTGCGAGCGGATACGTTTCGTTCCTTCTTTCGCGCTTCCTCAGGCGCCGCTTCGCCATAAAGCGATCCGCCGGCTGCATCCTCGGCGGGCCCTTCTCAGAAAGCTCCGCGCCGTTGCGATGAGCGCTTTTCCGGCGATTCTCCCGCTTAGCTGAGGAGCGTCGAATCGCCGAAAGCGCCGGGTTTGCGCTGTGGCGCGATAACTTGAGGAAGGTTCCGACAGCCTACCTGTCCGCGTTGATCGATTTCATCCCTCGCTCGATCGGTATATTCCGTCCAGGATGTCCGTCACCGCTACCCCTTGTTCCGGGGTCACTATCGGCGTCTTGTCTTCCATTATACACTCGATGAAGTGCGCCATGGGCGTGGTCGAT
>JBMFPI010000304.1:0-4440 GCA_049969195.1 Armatimonadota bacterium | reverse complement strand
CCTCCACGCACTCAGCAACGGAGACAGTATGAACCAGCAGCAAACACCTCGCAAGGTGCGGATGGTTTGACGGTTACTCTTCGCCGATCGTCACTCAGGACGGCACCATCATCGTCGGCAACAACGACGGCGGGGTCTACTATGCGATCAAGGACACGGGCACCGCGCCACAGGTGATCGATACGTTTACCGTAGCAAGCGGCGGCAACGCTCGCGCAAGCGCCTCACTCTCGCCGGAGGGATTCCTCTATCTACCGCTCCGAACAACGTGGACGACATCGAATGGCGATGGCGACTCACCCACGTTTCAGGTAGCCAACCTGTTCTGCTGCATTGACCTGCACGAAGGCGCCGCGGTGAGCCTGTCGCCGCCGCCGTGGCAGGCAGGTGTGGCCCTCAACCACGCGGTCAAGGTCACATGGCAGCCGGTAGCCGACCCGACTGGGGCATTTGATCATTATGCCGTTTACCGGTCGACGGCGCCGTTCAACTCAGTGCAGGGCAAGACGCCCATCGGCACTGTAACGAACATCAATACCATCGAATACCTGGACAGCAGCGCGAACAACGGAACGCGATACTACTACGCCGTAACGACCGTGACCAAGTCGGGCAACGAGGTCAAAACTATCAACAGCATCGGCCCGTACACGCCGCGCAACGAAACCGACCTGCAGGTAGTCTCCATCTGCGACACGCCGCAATATCCGCGCTACGCCGCGCAGTACACTTACTATAACATTACAGAGCCGTCGGGCTTCGGGCCGTACTGGTTCAGCGCGTCGACCTCCCTCGGGATGGGACAAACGGGCTCCACAAAACGTTGGCCCGACATCGGCGAACCTGTGACCTATACGGCAACAGTGCGCAACCGCGGCACCAACACCTGGAGCGGCACGCTTACGGGTATCTGGAAGGTTGACGGAGCCAATCCCGTCCCGCAGTCCAAGTCGGTCAGCCTTGCCCCGGGAGCAACCACGACATACGCGTTCGTGCGCAATTGGGACGGAGCCTCGCACGAGATACGCTTTGACATCAGCGTGAGCGACGCTCGCGCCTCGAACAACTCGTTGGCAATCGATACCAAAGCCGTTGCTTTCTTGACCTACGCCGACATCACCAAGATAGAGCAGTTCCGCGAGAACACGAGCCTGTCGTACCCCGGGGCGAAAACCGACGATTTGTTTGACTGGCTAAACCGGCATATGGCGCGGTTCAACGAGCTGTTCGCCGCTGCCGGCTGTCAGAAGCGCGTGCATTACGACATACTTCAAGCGCTCAACGACTACGAGCCGGACCCGGCCGTCGATACGATTAACTTCGCCATCTTCCCATTCCGGTATCGCAAGGGCGAGGCAGATCCGCGTCTTTCGGGATACTACAACGCGGCAGACGATATAGACTATGGCCTCCTGCACGAAATGGGCCATCAGCTCGGTATGATCGATATCTATCAGCTGGACGTCCCGCCTGACGCAAATCAGGTCTCGCATCAGGGTTATATCGCAGTCACCGATCTGATGCACGGATGCAGTCCGGTGATTTCGGAGTTTCACGCGCTGGCTATGAATCACTGGCTGGACAAGGCACACGGATATTACGGGCAGTATATGTACAACCTGCCTGCCGAAATCAAGTTAAGATTGCTCAGAAGCGACGGCCGGCCGCTTGCCGGCGCCGTGGTCAAGATGTACCAGTATTGCGAGAGGTCCGGCGTCGGAAAGGTGATCACGGACCAGATCAAGGCGCAGGGCATCACAGACGAAAACGGCATATGGGTGCTGCCCAACGTTCCGATAGACCAGAATATAGTCCCGCCAATATATACCGGCGATGCGCTTGGGGACAACCCGTTCGGATACGTTGCAGTCGTCGGCACCAACGGCGTGCTTCACTTCCGGGTGGAGTATCAGAACTCAGTGGATTACTGCTGGCTCGACATAACCGAACCGGTAGTGCGCTACTTCCAAGGCGAGACGTGGTCAACTACGTTCGACCGCCAGCTCAACCTAGGTGGCGCAATTCAGCATTATCCCCCGGACGATCTGGCCGAACTGAACGCCGCAGACTGGTATGCCTGGGCAGACGGATCGGACCCCGAGCATACGTACGTGGTAGATGACACGTCGCGAAAGATCGCCGGCGCGGGCTCGGTCAAGTTTGTAACTAACGGCGGGTTTGATACGTGCGTGGGCTATCCGAGTACGCTTAATGCTCAGTGGGACCTGCGAACCGCGACCAGCCTGCAGATCAGTTTCTACGCGGTCAACACCACCATCGGCTTCCAAAACGGCAGCCCGTGGATCAGGCTCAAAGATGCCAACGGCAATTACTACCAGTACCAGTATTACGTCAACGGCAGCCCTTATGATCTTCTCAACGACGCACGCAACCAGTGGCGGTCTTATACAATACCACTGTGGACCAGCGCACCCGGCAATGGCTGGAAAGAGACGACCTTCGGCACTCCCGACCGCGCACACATCACGGCAATCGAGATCCACGCGGACACCTGGGACTACGGGTTCACATTGTGGGTTGACGGCGTGAGATTCGTGTTTCCGTCGCCGCCGGCGTCAGGAATACCCGCGGTCAAGGCGGCTGCGGACAATACACGTGCGGACCTCGAGGAAGTCTGCGTATCCGCAGTGTGGCCGGACTATTTCTACGTTCAGACTCCGGAGCGCACGTCCGGCATCCGCGTCTACAAGCCCGGGCACGGCCTGCGCGAAGGCAACAAGTGCCGCGTTCTGGGCATTGTTACGACCGACGCGAACTCGGAGCGCGTGATCGATGCGTCCTGGGTCGAGCCAACTGGAGAATGCACAAGCCCCTGAAACAACACGAGGCCGGTTGGTTTGCGCTGCGGCATCCAGGGCTGAATAGGGGATCCTCAGGTTGTGTATTGGGCCGAGCAAGTGCGCCTGGCCCCGGTCCTGTCCAGCGCCGCGCCGGTCAGAGGGACGATAACCTGCTGCGATAGGCACGTTCCCGGCGACTCTGCTGCTCGGTTGAGGAGGGTCGAAGCGCTGAAAGCGCTGCCTGTGCGGTCTATCAGAATGAGCCCACGCAAACGCGACAGATCAGTCCAGCAGGAATTATGTCGTGTTGAACATCCTTCAGCATCCGGGCGCCGAGGGGATGGACCCTGAATCAAGTTCAGGATGACGGGGTGCCCGGCGTTTTCGCGTGCAAGTAATGAAGTGATACGCGCGAACGTCTTTATTGCCTCTCGGCTTCGGGCTGTGGTATAATCATGTTGCCTGCTGATCGGGCGGAGGTTCATATTCGAAGTGGGCCGTTCCGGGCAGAAAACCGGGGCCGCTTTCCGGTTGCCCGCCGCCCGAGGTCAGGTACGCAGTAGATGGTTGTTTGTTGACCGCCCGCGTGAGCGCGCGTGCGCCTGCCGGGGCGGCAGCATGATGGTTGTCAGTGGAGGCTTGAAGTGGCGGAAAAAGGCAAACTCAGCAAGACAGCAAGGGCATCGACCCATTTCGGCAAGGCCGACGACGGAACGGTCGTCGTCGAGAACGACAGCTCGCGCGGAAAGGTGTTCGTCGAGGTCAAAAAGCTGCTTTCCGAAGCGAACATCGGGTTCCAGAACCTAAGCTCGGCTCACCCGATTATCATCAACAAGGGCAGCTTCCAGAAGGCCTGGGATGTTGTCCGACGGGCCCTGGTAGACCACGACGGCGGCCGCTACAGAATAGAGAAGGAAGACGCGGGCCACGTGGTCCTTGTCGAAAACGTTGCCAAGGACCCGGGCAAGATGGTACTCAAGGAAAGCCCATTCACCTGGCACTCGGCGACATAACAGGCAATCCCGACTGCTCGTCGGCAAGAGCGCACGACGCCGGACGACGAAACCCTGTGCGCTAGCATCTGCAGGACTGAACTGATACGAACCCGGCCGTCGCATCGCGTGGTCTGAGGTCCCTGAGTTAGAATGCAAGACCGGTGTTTCGGCGATTTTCTGCCCATCAACCAGGCGTAAGAATCGCCGAAAACACGCTTGCCGCAACAGCCTCAAGTTTCACCGACCCGCCGGGCTTGTTCGGATTTGTCCTAGTCTTGCGGCGTGCTCAACCGGCCGGGCTATTCATTGGTTAGCAGGAACTGACAAATAGCCCGGCTTCGTATTGTCACCCCTGCCCTGACCGCATCATCGGCTGTTTCACAACCCGAACTTTTCCCGAATCCTGAAGAGCTCTCTGGCGTTTTCAAGCATGATCCGGCGCGCGACGTATTCGACCTCGCTCTCGCGCAGCCAGCCGTCTTCCACCAGCTCAGACAGGGCCTGAGCTATCCCGCGTCGGGCAATGGCTGCGTGCCCGACAACTCCTTCGACCATCACGTACTCCCCGCGTAACCGTCAAACCATCCGCACCTTGCGAGGTGTTTGCTGCTGGTTCATACTGTCTCCATTGCTGAGTGCGTGGA
>JBMFPI010000303.1:0-4445 GCA_049969195.1 Armatimonadota bacterium | reverse complement strand
ATGTGCAGATACGAACCCACGTGCTCCGAGTACGCCGCGCAGGCGATTGAGATGTACGGCTGTCTCCGGGGAATTTGGATGGGTATCTGCAGGATAGCGCGATGCAACCCGTGGTGCAGAGGTGGCAGTGATCCCGTGCGGTAGGAGCCTTTCCACTACACAAGTCATCGCGTGAGTCGAGAATCGAAAGTAGCGCCGAAGCGGCCGGGCGAATGTGTTTCGGGGTTTCCCGCTCCGCTCGGGTTCCGAAACGCCGGCGCGCGTCCTTATGGTGATTTCATACTATGGCAATTATGCAAAGCCGAATATGCAGACCCGCCCTTTCCTGGACTGTCGTATCAGTTCTGGTGGCATTGGCGCTGACCGTAGCCGCGGGTTCGGCGCACGCCTCGAAGGCCGATGAGCTCCTTTCACAGGCCGACAGAGCTGCCCTCAAGGCTCTTCAGGCCAGGAGCAAGACTGACCGGGACGAGAGTTTCAAGAAGGCCCTGGAACTCTATGGCAAGGTCGGCAGCGACAAGATGTACCTCGGCACCCCACAGGGCGCCGAGGCTCTCTATCGAATAGCCAGACTGCAGCGAGACATGGCCGAGCGCCAGGGCAAGAAACACGAGCACGCCAACCTCTACGCGTCCTACGAAACCCTCAAGCGGCTTCTCAATATATATGACAAGCCTGTCTCAGCCCTTGAGGAGAACCTTACCCGGACAGAGGCCCGCCAGGTCCGGCGGACCGTGCAAAGCGCACTCAGCCTCAAGGAAGAGGTCGCCGCCAGGCTCGATAAGCTCAACTCAACCGACTGGAAATACAAGCTCATCGATACCCTGGTGGCAATCACGGGGCGTATTCCTGCATTCAGCTACTGGTTTGCGGTCATTTTGATAACCGTTATCGTCAAGCTCCTCCTGACCCCGCTCACCAAGGCGCAGTTCAAGGCGATGAAGGAGATGCAGAAGGTAGCGCCGCTGATAAAGGAGATCCAGGAGCAGTACAAGGGCGACCAGAAGACAATCGGCGAGAAGACCATGCAGGTCTATAAGGACCACAAGATCAACCCGTTTGCTAGTTGCCTGCCGCTTCTGGTTCAGATGCCCATTCTGATGCTGCTTTACTATACCATTCGCAGCTACGAGTTCCAGTTCGCGAAAGGGACGTTCTTGTGGATCGGCAGCAGCCTATCGCATCTTGCATCGTTCCCGGTGATGTTCAACCCAGGCTCTCTGGTCTGGGTGACGGCAAGGAATCTTGCCGAGCCGGATCTCATATTGGTCATCCTTTACGTCATCAGTATGTACATATCGACGAGGCTTTCTTCGGTTGATCCTACACAGGCGGATCAGCAGAAGATGATGGCAATAGTGATGCCCGTGATGTTCGCGTTCATATTCGCGGGCTTCCCGTCCGCGTTCTTGCTCTACTGGCTGGTATTCAACATACTGCAGACCGCTCAGCAGTATATGATTCTCAACAGCGGACGGGCGGAGATGATCCTTCCGGCGCCGGTTTCGCCATCCCCGCAGGAGACGCCGGGCGACGGATCGGGCGATGGGGACGAAATGCAGGCCAGGATCGCAAAATCGAAAGCCAAGAGACGAAAGATCAGAAGGTGAGGAATCAGTGGACAAGATCGAGGCAAGCGGAAGAACCCTGGAAGAAGCACTGCAGCTTGCCGCGCAGCAGCTTGGTGTGACCACCGACGCGATCGACTACGAGATCGTCGAGGAAGGCACAAAAGGCTTTCTGGGGCTTGGACAGACGCCTACGGTCGTGAAAGCCTGGCGGCGAGAAACAGACCAGCCTCCCGCCGCCGGGGTGCAGACCGCCGCTGAGCCGGCTCAAGGTCAGGGCGCCCCGGAGATCGAGGAGGCCCCTGAAGCTGTCGAGCAAGCCGCGGCCGAGCCTGCGCCGACCAAAGTGCAGTCGGAGAACGCGGCAGATACTATCCTGCGCACGGCAAGCGAGATCCTGAAGCCAATGGACCTCAAAGTGAGGCCTGTGCTGAAATCCGACACCCCCGAGGAGATTGTGATCGACCTTGTAGGACCGGACGTCGCGATCCTGATCGGCAGGCGAGGTCAGACACTGGACGCGCTCCAGTACCTGGTCGGCATAATCGCGAGCCGGAGAGTCAGCGGCAAGAGGCGGATTGTACTAGACGCCGAGGGATATAGGGACCGGCACAGGCAGCTGCTGGAAAGAAAGGCGCGCGAGTACGCCGCGGCGGTTAAGGCGGAGGGAAAGGAGGCCGTCCTGGAACCTCAGCCCGCGCGGGACCGCCGGATCATCCACCTTGCTCTGGCCAACGACCCCGACGTGTATACCTACAGCGAAGGCGAGGGTGACGATCGGCACGTAGTCATCTCGCCCAAGAAGTAGCCGGCCGTCGACTACGAGGTGAGAGCAGGACAGTTCAGCTCCCCGGGAATCATGTCCGCTGAACCCGTTTCAGCATCCGGACGCCGAAGGTACGGATCCTGAATCAAGTTCAGGGTGACCTGGTCTTGGGCGTTTGCACCAGCAAGGCTGAACTCATACATAAGAGCCGGCAGATGCTATGGACACGATTGCCGCCATTGCCACCCCGGTTGGGACCTCCGGGATTGGGGTCGTTAGAATCAGCGGGCCGCGAGCAATTGAGATTGCTTCGCTGATGTTCGTGCCGTCCCGCTCTCCGGGGCATCGGGGCGAAAGACAGGGCCGAGATCCCGGCAGGCGTGCGTGCGGCGGCGTTGAGGCATTTCCAACACACACGGCTCACCACGGAGTGCTCATAGCCCCATCCCAGAACGAGCCCATCGACGAAGTAGTGCTCACCCTGTTCCGGGGGCCGTCAAGTTACACGGGCGAAGACGTGGTCGAGTTCTCCTGCCACGGCGGGATAGCGGTCCTGAGGCGAGTTTTGGGCACAGTTCTGGAATGTGGGGCGAGGCTTGCTGAACCGGGCGAGTTCACCAGACGCGCGTTCCTGAACGGAAAGCTCGATCTTGCTCAGGCTGAGGCGGTGAACGACCTCATTAGGGCGAAAACCGACCGAGCTCGTAGATTGGCCCTCAGCCAGCTCGACGGCGCGCTCTCGTCGAAAGTGGCAGCGGCACGCGACTGCATTCTTGGCGTGATAGCCGCAATCGAGGCGGCGATTGATTTCCCGGACGACGTGGACGAGCCTGACCGATCCTGGCTTGCCTCGCAGATCCGGGCGGCGCGGGAGCAGGTAGACTCGCTGCTGGCTACATTCCAGACCGGCCGCGTGTTTCGTGAGGGGCTGCGCGTAGCCATCGCAGGCCGCGTTAACGTGGGCAAATCCAGCCTGTTGAACGCCCTCTTGAGGCACGCGCGTGCTATAGTCACGCCTGTTCCCGGGACCACGCGGGACATAATCGAGGAAAGTCTGGAGATTCGCGGGATCCCGATTGTCGCGCTGGATACGGCGGGTTTGCGTGACACGGACGACCCGGTCGAGCGGATCGGCATAGAACTGGCCGAGAGGACCCTGGATTCCGCGGATCTAGTCCTGATGGTTATTGATGTTTCTGAAGGAATTACTTCCGAAGACTTAGAACTGATAAGACGGCTGGGGGGAAAGCCGGCGATTGCGGTTCTGAACAAGATCGATCTCCTTCCCGAGGAGGCACGAGGCCTGGTAACGAAGGAGCTTGTTGGGAGGCTTGGGCGGAGCCTGCCGGCAGTTCAGACCTGTGCCTCCTCCGGACAAGGGATTGAGGAGCTGGAGGACGCAATCGCCGAGGCGGCCCTGTCGGTCGGCACCGGTGGCGAGGCGGCCGTAGTCACCAACATTCGCCACCAACAGGCGCTGCGTTCTGCGCACGACAGCCTCGACCGAGCCGCCGAAACCTTGTTTGCGGGGCAACCCATCGACCTTTTGAGCGTAGACCTTGCATCCGCCCGCGATTCCCTGGGGTTGATCACTGGCGAGACGGCGTCCGAGGATGTCATTGACCGGATATTCTCGGAGTTCTGTATAGGCAAATAGCCGGCGGGCCGTTTGTGGGCTCGGGCGCCGCTTGGGCAACTCGCCGGACGGCAGTCACTCCCGAGGCGACGGCTTATGTTCGGTTGAGTTCCCTCCAAAGCGCCCTGTAGTAGCGCATAAACCGCTCCGGCTCCCGGCTTTCCTGAGCCTCTATTAGCGTGTAGCGGCCGTATCCGGATTCCCTCAGGAGCCCGAAGAGCTCCCGCCAGGGGTAATCGTTAGCCAGCTCGTTTATGTGGACGCTCCTGATCCAGGACCTAAGCCGCTCGAAGTGCGGACGGATCGAGCCGTTGACGGGTTCGCCCGGGTTCGAGTTCCAGCACACCGCCACGGCCGGGTGGTCCACACGCTGCATAATCCGCTCTATGACGGCGGGTTCCTGTGTGCCCCTGCCGTGGACCTCTAGCCATATCTCGACCCCGCGTGGTTGGGCGTAGCACCCGATCTCTCGCAG
>JBMFPI010000302.1:0-4482 GCA_049969195.1 Armatimonadota bacterium | reverse complement strand
TATGCCTCCAATAGCTACGACCGGCACACTACAAGACTTGCAGATGCTCCGCAGTGTGTCGATGCCCGAAACCGGACCGGCGTCAAGCTTGGTCGTTGTCGGAAATACCGGGCCGAAACCCACGTAATCCGCTCCGTCTTCAATTGCCCGGGCTACCTGGTCAGGTGAGTCCGCGGACACGCCGATCAGAACGCCTTTACCCAGAATGCTCCGCGCCGCAACGGCGGGCAGGTCCGTCTGGCCGATGTTGACTCCGTCCGCCTTGACCGCTGCGGCAATATCGACGCGGTCGTTAACGAAAAGCAGCACTCCCGCTTCGCGCGTTATCTGCCGAAGCTCCATCGCGTCCTGATAGAACTTGCGGTCGGACGCCGTCTTGTCGCGAATCTGTATTATCCTGGCGCCGCCGGCAATTGCTGCGCGTGCAATCTGGGCGTGCGTCCTGCCCAGGCAAAGCTGCTCGTCCGTTATCGCATAGACTCCTGATAGCATTTCAAAAAGCAAGAGCCGCGAACCCCACCGGAGACGGGATCCACGGCCGCACAAGGTCCATCTCCGCTTTCCTACGCCCCGACCGTAGTCAGGACCCAGGTTCAGAGGGTTTCCCGATGGATATCGGGATCTCAGCCCCGGGGGCACCCCTAGCGGTATTGCGTAATCTGTTGTCAACAATAGTGTATCACGGCCCCGCGCACGAGTCAAACTCTAGTTTGGGCCAAGGCTATTGAGACGGAAAACGCGCCTATCGCGACAACCTCTCGGCTGGGGACGGTTCCATTCCGTCGGAATCACGTCGTGCTGAACTTATCTCAGCACCCAGGCGCCGAAGGGACGGATGGTGAGTCGAGCTCAGGATGATGGGGTCCAAGGAGTGTGCGCCTAGAAGACCGGGCTGATTTCGGACCGCGGGTATGGTTGACAGGGGCGCCTGCAAGTCGTTAGCATGTCTGCGTCACCCAATCTGAAAGGTCAAGTATCTGCATGGCCAAAAGCGTTTACTACGTCACCACGCCGATCTACTACGTCAACGACATTCCGCACATCGGCAATGCCTACACGACCATCGTTGCAGATGTTGTCGCGCGGTACCACAAGCTCAAGGGCGAAAAAACGTTCTTTCTCACAGGAACGGACGAGAACGCCACCAAGGTCGCCAACGCGGCCGCCGAGGCGGGCATTCCGCCCCGCGAGTACGTGGACAGGCTGGCCGAGGATTTCAAGCGGGTTTGGTCGAGCCTCGAGATCGAGTACGACGACTTCATCCGCACAACGGAAGACCGCCATGTTCGTGTGGTCGAGGCGATTTTCAAGCGCCTGCTTGAACAGGGCGACATCTACAAGGGCCACTATGAGGGTTGGTACTGCGTGCCCTGTGAGACGTTTTTTGCGGAGAGCGAGCTTGCGGCGGGCAATTGCCCCGAGTGCGGCCGGTCGGTTGAGTGGGTGCAGGAGGAGAACTATTACTTCCGACTTTCGTCGTACGGTGATCGGCTGCTTGCCCACATAGACTCGCACCCGGAGTTTCTCCAGCCCGAGTTCCGAAAGAACGAGGTCGTGAGCTTCATCAAACAGGGCTTGCGGGACGTCTCAATCAGCCGGGCGAATCGGGGGTGGGGGATACCCGTCCCGGGCGATGAGAGCAAGGTTATCTATGTCTGGTTCGACGCGCTTATCAACTACATCAGCGCGGTCGGATATCTTGCCGACGAAGAGCGGTTTAGCTCCATCTGGCCGGCCGACCTGCAGCTAATGGGCAAAGACATATTCGTGCGGTTTCACTGCACATTCTGGCCGGCCATGCTGATGGCGCTGGGATTGGAACTTCCCAGGGTCCTCTTTGGGCACGGATGGTGGTCAATCGACGGTGGGAAGATATCCAAGTCCAAGGGCAATGCGATATCGCCGGCTAAGCTTGCCGAGGATTTGTCGGCGGAGTCAGGGGCAAAGCGCGATGTGTGTCTGGACGCTGTGCGATACTTCATGTGTCGTGAGGTCACGTTCGGCGTTGACGGCGACTTCTCGATGGCGTCCTTCAGGAATCGGTTTAACTCGGACCTAGCCAACGATCTCGGCAATCTTCTGAACCGCACGCTCAGCATGCTGAGCAAGTACTTCGGCGGAAAGATTCCCGACTCGAGAGGCAGCGGCGGGAAACTTCACGAGGTGATCACGGAGGCTGTCGCTGCCGCCGAGTCAGCGTGCGACAAACTGGAATTCACGAAGGCCCTAGATTCAATATGGCAGATGATAGGGGCCGGCAACAAGTTCATAAATGATCGTGAGCCGTGGACTCTTGCGAAGCAGGGGAAGACGGACGAGCTGGCGGGTGTGCTTTGCTCGGCCCTGGAAGTTGCTCGGGCGGCGGCGATAATGATTTCGCCGTTTATGCCGGCAACGGCTCGCGAAATCGCACGGCAGATCGGCATCGCCGAAGAGTTCGGCTCGCTCAGGTGGGCTAACGCGAAAGATGCCAATCCTTTAAAGCCTGGGACTCAGGCGCTTGGTCCGGAGCCGATCTTTCCTAGACTCGAAACTCGGGCCAAGCCCGGAACAGCGGAGGTGCCCAGAATGGCGGATCGCATTTCGTACGATTACTTCAGCAAGATGGACCTGCAGATCGCTGAAGTCAGGTCGGCAGAGCGCGTGGAAGGGGCGGACAAACTTCTCAAGCTGCGTGTGAGCCTCGGTGATGAGGAGCGACAAATCGTGGCGGGCATAGCGCAGTGGTACGAGCCTGAATCGCTCGTCGGCAAGAAGATCCTCTTGCTTGCCAACCTGGAACCGGCGAGAATTCGCGGGGTCGAGTCGGACGGCATGCTCCTGGCTGCAGACGTTGAGGGCAGGGCAGTGGTGCTCTTTGCCGATCAGAGCGTTCCTGCGGGGGCAAAGGTGCGGTAGAAAGCCACGGTGGGAAGCCTGCGCGCATTAAACGCGTTATCCGACCCTCCTGATTGAGAACCTAATTAGCCGCCCACTGGGGAATTCTGCTGTGACACCTGGGCGTATGTTCCTGGTTGTAATGCTTGCCGGCGTGGTGGCCGGACATTGCTCTATTGTGGTGTCGGCGACTGACGACGCCCCGCTTCGCATCGGCCTCGTTCGACACTACGCGCGAGCACAGTCCGTCACCCTGAGCTCGCAGTCGGGGATTGGTTTGCAGGAACCGGGCGGACGCCCGCTTCTATCGTGCGAGCCGGGGGTGCCGGTGACTATCTCCGCCGAAGGCGGCGCTATTACGGTCAGATCGGGACTGGATGTGCGTTCGGTAGACGGTTCCTTTGTTACCGCGCGTCCGGCTGACCCGACTGGGACTGTCCGTGTCGAGACGCCACAATGCCCGCCGCGAGAGTATCGAGGCAGTATCGAGGTAAGGCCCAGAGCAGGAACGCTGCTGGTCATCAATATCGTAACGGTGGAAGAGTATCTGCTCGGGGTTGTCCCTGCGGAAATGCCGTCGACCTACCCGATCGAGGCTCTGAAGGCACAGGCGATAACGGCCCGCACGTTCGCCGTGGCGAATCGCGGCAAACACGCACGAGACGGCTACGACCTCTGTGACACCGGCAACTGCCAGATCTATGGCGGCGTTTCAGTCGAGAAGCCAGCCGCGGCCGAGGCTGTCAGAGCTACCGCTGGGATGATCATCCTCTACAACGGCCGGCCGGCGAGCGTGATGTACTCGAGCGACTGCGGCGGTGCCACCCAGAACCCCTTTGAGACGTGTCCTCAGCGAAGTCTTCCTTACCTTTGCGGGGTGACCGAGCCGGCTGACATGCCCCACACAACATGGGAAGCCTTCGTGCCGCTCCGTGACGTCGAAAGCGGCCTGCTTCGCGCGGGCGTTAAGCAGGCCGCGGGCCTCGCAAGCATCCGCGCGAGCAAGACGGATACCTCGGGCCGCGTGACGGAGTTCGAACTCACGGGCAGCTCGGGCACGGCATTCGTAAGCGGCGCAAAGCTGCGGACAGCGCTCGGCGCGCACGTCATCAAGAGTCTGCTGCTTTCTGTTGAGCAAACAACGGACGGCGTGGTTGTATTCAGAGGTAGGGGTGCCGGGCACGGCATCGGGCTTTGTCAGGTTGGAGCCAAGTGGCTTGCCTCGCCGCCGCGAAACTGGACCTGCGACCAGATCCTCGCGCACTATTTCCCCGGTACGCAGGTTGCTGTACCTACCAGACCGGCCGATGCTGCCTCTGACAGTCGGAACATCGGGCACGCGGCGGAAACGTTCCCGGTTACGAAGCGCGGGCGCGAGGCGAAATCGAGCCCTTCGGTTTTAGCGAAGCCGGACGTCCGCGGCGGCGTTGACTTCGATGTACGGGTGGACGCGCCTAATGGCCTGTAGGTTTTCTCCGGGGATGCTCGAGACTATTCGGACACAACACAAGCCCTGCGTTCTTGGCTATTCAACGTAAGCGTCAAACCGCCCCCACCTTGACAGAAGCTACGATGGCGCGACTTGGTCGAGCGGCAGTGTAGGAT
>JBMFPI010000301.1:0-4527 GCA_049969195.1 Armatimonadota bacterium | reverse complement strand
GCGTCTTCTTGCGCCGCAGTTTGGCTCGACACAACCACCGTGCCGAGCAAAATACCCACTACCGCCAGTTGCAGGACCCTTGTTCGTGACATCGTTCTATGCCGCCTGAGCTGCACTGTCGTTTCCCGTTACTATCTGCAATATCTTGACCCCGAAGCAGTCATCGACGACTACTATCTCACCTCTCGCGATGAGCTTGCCGTTCGCCAGTATGTCCACAGGCTCTTCGGCCAGGCGATCCAGCTCAAGCACCGTCCCGGGGCCGAGCTGAAGCAGCTCCTTCACCGCCACAGACGCGCGGCCAAGTTCCACACTCAGGTCGAGCTGCACATCCATCAGAAGCTCCATCGGCCGCGGACCGGCACAGGGCACCTGTCCGGAGTCAGCAGCGGCATTTGGGCGGTCGATCCCGTCGTAGCTTGAGCCCGCGGCCTGTTCGGCAATCGGAGCCTGCTCCATGGAGATCGTTTGACTCTGCTCGCCATCCAACTGATCGGACGCCGCGTTCGGCTGGTCGGCGTCGATTTCGTCTCGGTCATTCCGGCTGTCGGCCACTGGTTGGTTCCTCCTGTTCTCGGCGTGTTTCACTGCATTGCGAAGGATGTAAAATACACCTGGGCGATTTTCAAGTGCTTGAGCGTGTTCTGAAGCTCGGTTTTCAGCTCTTTCTTGAGGCGCTCCTTGCCGTCCGCGGAGAGCAGTTGGGCGTAGCGCTTTCTGGTCAGAACCGAGATTATGCAGTCTCTGGCTGCAACCTCATCGGGGTTCCCGCCGCCCTCACCGTGGCCGCCGCCTTTTTGGGCCTCCCCGGCCACAGCGAGCACGATGTCGACTTTGAGATAGTGAGGCTCGCCGACGTCGGCCAGGTTGACCACGAACTCCTCCAGTTTCCACTGCGACAGCTGGACTTCCTCAACCGACGCCTTACCATGTTTGGCCTTTCCCATCCTGGTGAAAGCAACCGCCCCGATACCCGCCAGCATTGCAAACACCAGGATCACGACCACCAGTATGGGCAGCTTGCCCGCACGACCTGACACCACTCTCATCGCCTGTCCGTCTCCTCGAGGTATTCTGACCGAAGAATCACTATGTCTACGCGCCTGTTGACGGCACGATTTCGTTCACTGGTGTTTGGAACAAGCGGCTTGGTATCAGCGTAGCCCGCTGCCGAGAGCCGGTCCGGCGGAACACCGACTTTCTCGATCAAGTAGCGCACGACGTTAGTTGCCCGCGCGGTTGACAGTTCCCAGTTGGACACATACGCATTGGAGGCAACCGGCAGATCACACGTGTGTCCCTCCACTCGAATCGGGTTCGGGACCGAAAGCAGCATCTGCCCGATCTCGCCAATGATGCTGCGGGCCTTCTGCGACAACTCCGCTCGCCCAGCGGCGAAAAGGATCTCGTTTGTCACCAGGCTTACAACCAACCCCCGCTCCTCGACCCTCAGATTGACGATCTTATCGAGCTCTTTCTCCTTCACAAAACGCTGCAGCCGCTGGACCATCTGATACGGCACCCCAGCGCTGTCTCCCTCGATCGGGGCAGGTTTCACACTGAACTGGCCAGAGGCGCCAAGAATAGACTTGCCCTGACCCTCAACCAGTCCGCCGAACCCGCTCCTTATGGATATGGCCACCTGTCGAAACTTGTTGAGATTTAGGATAGACATAGAGTAAAGCATTATGAAGAAGGCCATAAGCAGCGTGATCATGTCGGCATACGTCAAGAGCCATCGCAACGACCCGCCGCCGTCGTGCCCTCCTCCACCGTGATCTTCTGAACCACTCTGCTTACGCGGCACGCGTCAACTCCTGCGAACCGGATTCAGATTCGAGCGCGGCCCGCAGTTTGGGTGGAAGATACGCGCTCATCTTGGTCTCCACCATCCTCGGCCCGTCGCCCGCCTGTATGGAGAGAATCCCCTCGACTATCATGTCGTATGCAAGCACTTCTTCGGCCGTTCTGGCTTTGAGCTTGGCCGAGAGCGGTAGAAACATAAGGTTTGCGGACATAACCCCGTAAAGGGTGGCGATAAACGCGGCTGCGATCGCGGGCCCCATCTTGCCGGGTTCATCTAAGGAGGCTAGCATATGCACGAGGCCCATGACCGTCCCTATGATGCCCATCGTGGGGGCGTAACCGCCCATGGCAGCAAAAATGCTCTCGCCAACCTTGTGCCTCTCCTGCAACGAGAGCATTTCGGTTTCCAGAACCTCTCTCACCATCTGCGAGGGCGTTCCGTCAACAACCAGTTGCACGCCCATCCTGAGAAATCGGTTATCCAGCTCCCGCGACCGGTTCTCGAGAGCCAGAATGCCCTCCTTGCGGGCAATTTTGGCGAACTCGACAAGCGTGCGGATTATCTCCACATGATCGTCCTGCTTGCAGAAGAACGCGTTTTTCACGATCATCGGCAGGGCCATAATGCTCTTGAGTGGGAACGATATCACCGTTGCTCCTATCGTGCCGCCGAAGACGAGGACGAACGCCGACACGTTCACCAGGTCGGAGGGCTTTCCGCCCTCCAGCACAAGCGCGAGCATTATTGCGCCCCAGCCGACGAGCAAACCGAGTACTGTCGCAAGATCCATTCGTTCGTGCGTCCTCCACTACCGCGGCTTATGCCGCTTCTTCCGCACTGTACGAGCTGACCGCCGCCCGCTGCATGCAGCCGACGCGCCTTCGAAAGTTCACGATGCGGTCCACCACTTCTGCGACGGACTCACGCACCACATACTTGCGGCCGTTGCACAGCGAAACCACCGTATCGGGAGTGGCCTCCAGAAACTCAATCAGGTCTGAGTTAAGTACTATGCTCGTGCCGTTTATCAGGCTCAGCTCTATCATCTGGTGAGCTCCTCAGCGGGGCGGCTCACCCACAGAAGGCCGCCCCGCATTGTCTATCTCTTCAACTGCACCAGCTCCTGGAGAAGCTCGTCGGACGCGGTTATGATCCTGGAGTTCGCCTGGAAGCCGCGCTGAGCGACTATCATATCCGCGAACTCTGTGGCCAGGTCCACGTTCGAAGACTCCAGAAATCCGGCGCTTAAGTGGCCTAGACCGCCGGTCATAGGCGGTCCGATCTCCGCAAGGCCGGAGTTGGGAGTTGCGGTAAGCAAGTTGTTGCCTGCCTTAGCCAGACCCGAAGGGTTGTTGAACTGTGCTAGCGATATCTGACCCAGGAACTGGGTCAACCCGTTGCTGAACACGCCCGATATGATCCCGTTCTTGCCGATGGTGAAGCTGTTGAGCACCCCCATGGGCAACCCGTCCTGTTCCGTTGCGCTCACGGTTGTCTCGCCTGCGAGCTGCGTCACCCTGCCGAAGGACAGCGTCGCGTTGAGGGGATTGGTCGCCCCGTTGCTGGAAGCCAGGACGAGTGATATGCTACCACTCGGGATCGTAGCGCGGCCGGACGAGTCGAACTGCACTGTGCCGGATCCGGCGACGGTACCGGGCGCCGCGTCGGGACTTGTAGCCTCCCACGCCCACTCGCTGTTATTGGCCGTCTTTGTGAACGTAACCGACAGCGTATGAGGCACGCCGAGCGTATCGTAGATCTGCACAGTTGTAAGCTGAGAGTCTCCAGGCTCGGCCATCGCGTTTAGATTGCCCCCGTAGGTCACGCTGCTCGTCTGGCGCGCCATAGCCAGGCGACCGACCGGCAACTGCAGAACGGATGCAGGCGTGATGGGCAGAGAAGTGTCGATCGCGCCGGTCACGGGATCAGCGGACCAGCCCAGCAGCTTCAGTCCCGTACCGGCCGATACCAGCGACCCGGATCCGTCCAACTGCAGCGCGCCGTCCCGGGTGAAGAACTTGGCGTGCCCGTCGGTCAGCATCAAGAAACCGTTGCCTTCGATAGCAACATCCGTAGGCTTGCCGGTTGCGATAAGCGAGCCCTGAAGCTGAGTCGCTTCGATGCTTCCGACGCTCGTTCCCAGGCCGATCTGCATGGGATTCGTGCCCCCCACGCCGGTCGCCTGCGGCTCTGTGGCACCCCGCAGAGTCTGGCTCAACATCTCCCGAAAACACACCCGGCTTGCCTTGTAGCCCGTGGTGTTGACGTTTGCTATGTTGTCGCTAATGACATCCATCTGCGTCTTATGGGCCCTCAGGCCCGAGACGCCGTTGTACATTGCCTGTATCATTCGTGTTTGCGACCTCCTGGTAGCCCGATTCGAAACACAGGATTCGGCGCGGCCTGATTCATCGAGCCGCGCAAGGCCTCCTCTGAAGAGGTCCGGCCCATCAACATAGATAACTCCGTTTCCGTATCACCTCCTCACGCGATCACGACGCTGTCGATGTTCGTGAACACCCCTTCCCTCATTCGCTCGGCATCAACCGCAGTGATGACAACGCGGTTGCGAATGCTGACCACCAGGGCCAGGTTGTCAAGCACGATAAGCGATCGGTCGGAACCTTTCTGAGCGGCTCTCTCGACCGCGCGGTCTACGCGCAGCATGTCCGAATCCGTGAAACTGGTCGCCGAGGCATCAAGCCGCTTCTGCGCGTGGC
>JBMFPI010000300.1:0-4536 GCA_049969195.1 Armatimonadota bacterium | reverse complement strand
CCGCGCCGGGGCTTGTATGCAATCTAGACCCGAACCAGGGATTCACTCCCACGCAGGCCGTCGAGTTCGTGCGAAACCTCCGCAATCGAGGCATACGCATCCAGCTTCTGGAGCAGCCCGTGCACGCAGCCGACCTTGCCGGCATGCGATACGTGACCGAGAACGCCGGAGTGCCGGTCTTCGCCGACGAGGCAGCGCAGACCCCGGCCGACGTGCTCGACATCGCCCGCCAGAGGGCCGCAAGCGGCGTGAACGTCAAGATCCAGAAGGCCGGAATGATCGGCGCGCTTGAGATCAAGTCGATTTGCCGGGCCGCCGGGCTTGACCTGATGTTCGGCTGCATGCTGGAGAGCCGGATCGGACAGTCGGCGGCGGTCCATATCGCCTGCGGCACCTGCGCGTTCAGCGTGTTCGACCTGGATTCCGACCTGCTGCTCGCGGACCAGCCTTTCAAAGGCGGAGTGGAACGTCGTGGGGCGACTCTGCGTGTCCTAAACCGCCCGGGCCTTGGCTGCGAAGTAAGCGAAGGTACGTTCTAAACCCTCGTCGAACCCGACCGTCGGCTCGCAGCCGAGCACCTTCCGCGCCCGTGTGATGTCTCCCGCAGAGTACCTGACCTCCCCAGGTATCGGTGGGTCGTGGACGATTGGGACCTGTTTGCCCGCGAGTGCAATCAGCCGTCCAGCGAGATCGTTGACGCTGATGCTGCGGCCGCTGGCGACGTTAAACACCCCGCCGGCTGCGCCGGGAGAGCTGCAGGCGATGTAGTTCGCGCGGGCGACGTTCTCGACGTAGACGAAATCGCGGGTTTGCTCGCCGTCGCCGTAGATGCGAAGCTCCTGACCTTTGAGTATGCGGTCGATGAACTTGGGGATCACGGCCGCATATTGAGAGGTTGGATTCTGCCGGGGGCCGAACACGTTGAAGTATCGCAGGCGCACCGTCTCCAGGCCATACACGGTGTGGAAGACCGACATGTAGTACTCGCCTGCGATCTTGGAAGCGCCGTAGGGTGAGAGCGGCGACGGGGTCAGATCCTCGCTCTGCACAACACTCCCGCTGTCCCCGTAAACCGCACAGGAAGAAGACATCACTACGCGCTTGACCCCCAGGTCGCGCGCGGCAATGAGCACATTCAGCGTGCCGCCAACGTTCACATCATTCACAAACTCAGGCTCTTCAAGCGACCTGACCACCGACACCTCGGCCGCCAGGTGCAGCACATAGTCAGCTCCGGCCATAGCCGACTTCAGCGCGCCCCGGTCGCGAATGTCGGCCCGGATTATCTCTATCCGGCCCTCGACCCCGGAAAGGTTCTCCATGCTCCCGGTGGAGAAGTTATCGAACACGACAACATCGTGCGCATCGCACACTAGCATCTCCACTATGTGCCCGCCGATAAACCCGGCGCCTCCCGTTACGAAAAACCTGCTCATTAGATGTTCCTGTTCACACTCCACCAAAGAAGCCCGGGCAAGCCGGACCGGAATGACAAATACCCGAGGCTAACGCGTCGGCCGGTTCGGGAAAACCGTTGACTTCGCGCCCTGCTCGAAAAACGCTTTCTGCTGCTCGCGAGTCCAGTAGCGTCGATCGCCGAACGAGAAGATCCTGATTGCCGCTACGGGTTGGATCGGGCACGCGTTCTCGCATATACCGCAGCCGACGCACTTATAGTCGTCAACAAACGGCCGCCGCACACCGTCCACTTCTCTCCAGTAAACCGCGTGGTATGAGCAATGTTCGTCGCACACCAGACACTTCCTGTCGGAGTTCCACGCGATGCAGTGGGATCGGTCGATGACCGCTCGGCCGATGTATATGTGCGACTTCTCCGATATATCAAAAGGTTGAATCGCCTGGGTCGAGCAGACCTGCGAGCAAAGGTTGCAGTTCTGTGTGCACTCGCCTATTCTCGGCACGAGCACAGGCGTCCATAAGCCTGCGAACCCGGCTTCTGAAAGCGCGGGCTGCAGGCCGCCGGTAGGACAGACTTTCATGCACTCACTGCACCTGATGCACCGGTTGATGAACTCGTCCTCGGGCAGCGCCCCGGGCGGCCGAATGAGAGCCTCGCTGGATGTCTTGATCTTGCCCACCCGGCTGGTCTTCGCCGCGACATTCGTCTTCCCCAGCACTGCTACCAGTGCACCGATGCCCAGCGCCTGCACGGTTCGCCTGCGGTTAAGATCCAGGTTCGCTCGATATCCCTCCCGGCGAAGCGATGGGGCGATTCGCGTTGCCAGCGTCGGGCAGACGTGAGTGCAGTTGTAACAGTAGATGCACTCGGTGGCCTGGTACTGCGTAGGATCATCGGGAATCGCGCCCATCTTGCAGTCCGGAATGCATTTCGAGCACTTGCTGCACCTGCGGTCGACCTGCCGTCTGATGATCGAGACCTTTGAAATAACGGCAAGCAACGCGCCGAGCGGACACAGATTGCGGCACCACCAGCGCCGGTTGAATGAGCTCAGCCCGATAATCGTCACGAAGACGGCAGCGGCCAGGAAGTTGAACCGGAAATAGTACTGAACGTCTGATGGGAACCAGGGACTGCTGAGGTTCATCCCCACACCCGCCAGCGCCCGGATGCCGAGTTGGACGATGGGAAATAGCGCGAACGTGAACGCGCGGGTAATTATTGTGATCGGATCCAGGAGATAGGCGAGCTGGGCCGACACGATCGCCGCGCTCAGAGTCGCAAAGAGCACATAGTACTTGAGCTGTCGAGCCCGACTCGTCTGCGCTTCCGACCTCCGGACTCCGGCTTTTCTTGCACGGAAGAAAGCCGCGCGCGCCGCATCCAGACACGTCCCCAACGGGCATATCCAACCGCAGAAAAACCGCCCCGCAACGAGTGTCAGGACCACGACCGGCACGGAAAAGAGCAGCATGACTTCGATGATCCGTCGCGTAGACAGCATCGCGGTCAGTGCCAGCAGGGGGTCGATTCGGAAGAACGTGTCGATGGGTGCCTCGGAGGCAAGCGCGATCCGCTTGAGCGTCGGGTCATACCTGCCGACCGTCGCGAGGAAGAGATACACGTACAGGCCGAACGCCGCTAACTGCACAACTCGGCGTAGATTCCGCATACAGACAAGTCCCGGGGCCGCTCGAGTGCTCATAAGACGGCGATACCTATACCGTTTTCGCCTTCACGTCTATCTTCCCGACCCCCATCTCCTCTGCCAGCTTTATATGGCTGATCTCGGCGGGATTAAGGCCGAATAGCAACGCGGCGCATGCGTCGACGGACACGGGATCAGTTCCGACGATCACCTGGTCAACGTCTTTTGTCCGGCCCGGGCCTTTGGGACCGTTTGTGAGCAGTATGCGCGTCGCGTCCAACACGGTGAGGTCGGGGCGCACCGCGGTTGCGTAGTCCGTAATACACTGATCCAGCGACGCGCTCTCGTGCCACGCCTGCCGGTCCCAGTTGCAGCCCATCAAGTTCTTCATTCCCAGCGTGAGCTTCGTGGCCGAATGAGTCTTGGCGACGGGCGCATTGATGAACACGCTTGCCTGGAGAATGTCTCTTATGAGGGTATCAGACTTCAGCAACTTACCCTTGGGAATTTCCACAGGGGCGTAGTCGGACTCGCTCTGCGCGGCCCTCACCTCTGCGCCGGCCTTTCGGGCGGCCTCTTCGATGCCGGTGAAGCCGAGGACCGCCTCCGCGGGACGGTCGATAATGTGGTCGATAACGAGAACACGACCGGCGCCTGCCTCCTTGCACATCTTAACCAGCTCCGCGACGACCTGAGGGTTGGTCGTCGCGGCAGCGTCCGGCGGACGGTTCCAGGCAATGTTTGGTTTGATGACAACAAAGTCGCCGCTCTTGACCAGCTTGCCGATTCCACCCAGGGCGTCTACGGCTGCGCGCGTGTTCTTCGCCGGGCCTCTGCCTGATGCCACGAACAGGCCCTCGATGTCCCGTTTGGGCTTCCGCAAGGCGGCGCCGGACGCAGTGCCGGTCTGTGCCTTCGTCCCGCATCCTCCCACGAACAGCGCGGCCCCTATACCGGCAACCGCTTCTATGAACTCACGTCTGCTTATCTTTCTCATTTCTTGCTTTCGACCCCCTCGCGCACGCACTCCGCGCACAGGCCGTCTTTGCGGCGCCGGTAGCCCAAACGCGTTCCGAAATAGTGCCTGTGACAGAGTATTCTCCTGCACGCTGGGCATACATGCCCGGTGGAAAGCGGCGCCCCACACCGGTCGCAGAAGAACGGCAGCACCTTGAAACTGGCCGGGGGCATCACCGGCCGCCTGCACTTGGCCGGCCTTTCGACGGCTGCCGCACCGGTATCGCCCTGGCGACTACTAACCGGAACGCGCCAGCGTCCTTGATGGCCCTGTCCTGGGCGTGGAAGGCCGACACGGTCACAAAATACGCAGCTTTGACGAAGTATGCCATCACGTTCGGCTTGGTGACCAGAAATCCCGTTGCACCATCAGAGACTGTCAGCTTGGTGAGTTTGTGTTCTTTCTGCCAATATTTGAGGAAGTCCAGCGCGGCCTTCTCGGACTTCATCG
>JBMFPI010000299.1:0-4572 GCA_049969195.1 Armatimonadota bacterium | reverse complement strand
GCCGAGGCCTTCGGCGACGACCCGCCCTACAACGTCGAATACGACTACCTCGCGGAACACATCTTTACGCGGGAGGAGCTCAAACCCATGAAAAGAAACGAGCTTGCGAACCTGCTCGCCTCAATCCTCTACGCGAAGGGCAAGATCGGCTGGCGGGAGTACCAGCGACGCGGGCAGTTGTTCACCGGTGTGCCGAGGTCGCATTTGACCGATCAGATTCTCGAGATCTCACGGTTTGATTCCAGGAAAAACCGGCTCATGAGCCGCGAGGAGATAGCCGCCAGGCAGCACGCGGGTATGAGGCTCCAGCGGCTGTTGGCGGATAGCTGAGCAGAGGCCGGCGCGTCTTTCGTAAACGCGCTGCTGTCAGACGGGCGCATCAACTGCCGGGCCGGACGAGTATCAGCTCATTCCAGCAGGCGCCGAGATCCGGGACTTCGTCGTCCTGAACTCCACATGCGGGATGGATCCCTGCTGCGCCTAGATCCTGAAATAAGTTCAGCATGACGTGATTGCCGCGGAACTGAACTGCCTCTAGGACGAAGCTTGACGAGAGATCCGCGTCAGATCGGCCACCGGAGATCGGGAAGCCGGTCGATTCGCAGATAGACCGCTAGCAGGACTACCAGAAGACCGATCAAGTTTATTTGCTCGTGGTTGGCGCACAGCCGGCTCCAGCTCGCGCGGCGGGCGTGTGAGCGGGAATAGGGTCTTAGCGACGGGATCCAGCGGCGGATCTGCGCGCAGTAGTCCTGATAATCCGGCGCGAAAATCTCGCTCAAACGCCTCTCCTCGCGCCTGACGCGCAGGTGGGCGTAGATCGCGAAAAGGATAACATACCCTGCCAGCAGGTAGATATTCGCCGTCATCAGGAAAAAACCTAGACCCAGGACGAAGCGCCCGATATACATCGGGTTCCGGACATACGAATACGGGCCGGACACCGTAAGGTGCTCGTCTTTGTGCAGGTGAGAGGCAGCCCACATCTGCACCAGCTCCCCAAGAAGCGCAACGGGCGCGCCGACCCAGAAAGCCGATTTCTGCGTCATAAAGCCCACCAGAACCACCGCAGCCACCGCCATCAGCGGCACGCGGTACCAAGTGAGCGTCCGATGCAACCTGTCCTCCAGGGACGCCGTCGACGCCGAACCCACAGACATCTATTGACCTCCGCAACTCAAACCACCGGAAGTCTATCACATCACCCCCCGCCGGTCAAGAATGCTGCCGGGTCAAAGGTAGGTGCGATAGAACCCAAACCCGGCGCTTTCGGTGATTCGAAGCTGCTTGGCTGAGCGGGAGAATCGCCGAAAACGCGCCTATCGCAACAGCCCGGCAAACCTCCGCGCGTTGCAGGGTAGGCGAGAGGTTTGATATACTATATCCGATGAAGCTTCTCACTCTCTGCAAAGGCAAGATCCACCGCGCCACGGTTACCGGGTGCGACGTAGATTATGTAGGAAGCATCACCGTGGACGAGGACCTGCTGGACGCGGCAGGGATCGTCGACGGCGAGCTTGTTCACGTCTGGAACGTCACAAACGGCGAGCGCCTCGAAACCTACGCTATCCCCGCCGAGCGCGGGAGCGGCGTCGTGTGTCTGAACGGAGCCGCCGCCCTGCGCTGCAGTGTAGGCGACAAGGTCATTATAGCCGCGTTCTGCCTCACGGACGAGCCTATTCAGCGCAAGGTCGTGCTGGTCGATGAGCAGAACAGGATCGTTAACACGATCTAGGGCAGGCGCTGCTTACCTACGGCATTTCCGCCTCACCCCAGCCCTCTCCCGCCAGGGGGAGAGGGGTACATAGTATTTGAATTCGTCCCCTCACCCCGGTCGGCTCACGCTACGAGCAGAAGAGAGGGGGTGAACCGCGTCGGTCTGTCCCGTGCTATAATCGAATCGTGATCAACTCCGTTCTGGTTAAACCCGCTGGTCCGGATTGCAACCTCCGGTGCAACTACTGTTTCTACCGCCAGAAAGCCGGCCTGTTCGGGGGCAAGCTGCACCGCATGGCCGAACGCACCTTGGAGAGCCTGATCAGCCAGTGCATGTCGATGGGGGTCACTACGTTCTCCTGGCAGGGCGGCGAGCCTGCCCTGATGGGGTTGGATTTCTTCAAGAAGATAGTCGAGCTGGAGATCAAATACGGCGCGCCCGGGACGTCTGTCGCTAACGCGTTCCAGACCAACGGCACGCTCCTCACGGCCGACTGGGCGCGGTTCTTTGCGGATTACAACTTTCTAGTGGGGCTTTCGATCGACGGGCCTGCTCACCTGCACGACCATTATCGCAAAGACACGTCCGGTAGGGGTACTCACCAACGTGTGATGGATGCTGCGAAGCTGCTGCGCGACTACGGCGTCGAGTTCAACATACTTGCGCTCGTGAACAACGTGAACGTCAGGGATCCGGATGCGGTGTGGGATTTTTTCAAGGCGAATGAGTTCGCCTTCCTGCAGTTCGTGCCGTGCGTGGAACCGGGCGGTAAAGGAGAAGCCGCGCCGTTCTCGATCACTGCGCAGGAGTTCGGAGAGTTCCTGGTCGCCGTGTTCGGTCGATGGGTGGAAGATTTCCCCAACACCTCGGTGCGCGACTTTGATGACATGCTTGCTCACGAGCTTGGAATGACGCCGGGGACCTGCACCGTAAGCGAACAGTGCGGCAGCTACGTTGTGATCGAGCATAACGGTGACGTGTTCGCGTGCGATTTCTTCGTCACCGCCAGATGGCGGCTCGGGAACATACTCGAGACGCCGTTTGCCGACATAGTCGCCTCGGATCGATTGCGCGAGTTTGCCGAGGCGAAAAGCGCGTACGGCAAGGCGTGCCAAACGTGCGACTATCTGCCGTGGTGTTACGGCGGTTGCCAGAAGCACCGGATAGTGCTCGGCGGCGAGCTCACCGAGCCGAGTTACTTCTGCAAGTCCTACAAGATGCTGTTCGCGCACGCGTTGCCCAGGATGCCGGAGCTGGCGCAACGACTGCGAGATCTCGGCCGAGCATAAGCCGTGTCTGACAGGGACGCACCTAGGGACGCGCGCTCGGTATGGTTGGATCCGGCTATTACGCTGGAAAGACCTCCCTCTCCCGAAAAGGGAGAGGGAGTTTTGCTTCAGCCTGTAGCGACAGGCGCGCGTTTTCGGCGAGATTCTATCGCTTAGTTGAGGGACGTCGAATCGCCGAAAACGCCGGGTTTGAGTTCTATCGCAACGAACTGATACGCGGCTGGAACGCAGCCGTTTGAAGGCGGGCTTTGGGTGTGAGCTTCTGGCGTTGGCGAAGCCGTATGTGGACCTGAAGAGCGCGCCGCAGCAGGTACCGGCGGACAGGATAACGGATTTCATCGGTGAGTTGTTTACCTTTGTGGCCGATCCGGCGGTGCCGTCGAAGAAGAACGCTGCTGAGCGGGCAGTAAGGCCGGCTATTGTAGTGCGGAAGATAAGTGATGGGAGCCGGTCGGCGCGCGTCTCAGGGACCTGCAGCATTCTGCGGACTCTTTTCGAGACGCGGGCGTTGCAGGGGCGGAACGTCATAGACGTGTGCCGAGAGATGATTATTCCTTCTGCAAACCCGTAGGCGGTAGCCGCCGAATAGCAAGCCGCTCCCGGAAAACTGAACGCTCACCTGATGCCCACTCGCCTTGACAATGCGCAAGCCCCCACCTATAATAACGAGACCGGATCGAAGATCGCTTTAGCTCGAGCGCGGGCGCGCTTCGGATGGAGGGGTGCCGGAGCGGTTTATCGGAGCGGTCTTGAAAACCGTCGTACCGAAAGGTACCGTGGGTTCGAATCCCACCCCCTCCGCCAGAGTTCGCGCTCAGAACAGGCTTTGCCGGACCCTACGGTTCCAGTTCGGCTCTTGTGGAACTTCTCCCCGAGACGCATCGCGGGCGCCGGGTCTGCTTGTGGCGCACGGGGCCTGAGTTCCAAAAGCATGGCGCACCCGGACCCCAGCCTCTCTGGTACAGGGAGAGGGGGTCGCACTTTCTATCCTGCCGGAACTCAGGCCGGTGCACACCCCGTACCATCCTGGACCAGGTCGTTCCCGCAGCATACAGCATCGTGATCGTGATCATCGTCAAGACCGGGAATCGCGCGTCTGTCTCCTTCGAGAATTGAACGCGTCATGGGGCATGGGCTTCTCGGACCTCGACTTATGAGTCCGAGTGACTCCAGCCGCTTCTTGTATTGGCGGACCATATGTTCTTTGTTTAGCTCTTCCTAGGCGAGCTTCAAAAGCATCGGAAGGTAAATTACCTCAGCAACCGTAGCGCCTCAGGTGTAGCGCATAATGCCCATTTTCATTCACAGCGGCGGGGCACAGACCCATGCTTAGATTCCCTTCTTTTTCTTGCCGTGTGATGTGCGATTGCCGGGCAGCAACAACAAATAAGGAAAGCAACCCGATGTCTCGGCTGAGGCCTGGTTTGGGGTGATGAGAAAGGAGAGGACGTGCGTGTATCCTGTCGCCCGCGAGTTGTTGTTCCTCTTTCAACGTAACCGTCAAACCATCCGCACCTTGCGAGGTGTTTGCTGCTGGTTCATACTGTCTCCATTGCTGAGTGCGTG
>JBMFPI010000298.1:0-4587 GCA_049969195.1 Armatimonadota bacterium | reverse complement strand
AACATGCGGCGGGGCGAGTTTCTGAACCAGGGCAGCGACGCTCTCGACCCAGGCGATGCCACATTCGGTCGCCTCTGGCCGACGGTTCGGGGAAATGTCGTAGCCGAGGACGCGGTGGCCGCGGTCGGCAAGTCTCGCGCCGATCCCCATCCCCATCCTGCCCAGCCCGATTATTCCGAGATCCATCGCAGCGCTGCTCCCGTAGGGTGAGGTTGTTGCACCAGAACACAAACCGGGCGTTTTTTCGGCGATCGGAAGCTCCCCGACCGACCGGGAAAACCGCCCAAAACGCGCCTATCACAACAGCCCGTTGGGTATGTGCATTTCCCTGTTCTCCATTCTTTTACTGTATCCTGCTTCGGTGAGAAGGTCATTGGCCTCCTTTGATATAACGAATGATCTGGAAATCAGGCAGACGGAGTAGACGTAATGTCCCAAACGACTAACACAGAACTGGATGAACTGGCAGTTCGCACGATCAAATTTCTTGCGGTAGACGGGGTCGAGAAGGCAAAGTCGGGCCATCCGGGTTTGCCGATGGGCGCGGCGGACTTTGCCTACGTGCTCTGGAGCAGGTTCTTGAAGTACAACCCGGAAGATCCGACGTGGCCAAACCGGGATCGTTTTGTGCTCTCCGCCGGACACGGATCAATGCTGCTGTATTCCCTGTTGCATCTCGCGGGCTTCGACATGCCGATGGAGGAGCTGCAGCAGTTTCGTCAATGGGGGAGCGCGACGCCTGGCCACCCCGAGTACGACATCGAACGTGGCATCGAAACCACGACGGGGCCGCTCGGCCAGGGCATCTCGAACGCGGTCGGGATGGCGATGGCCTCAAAACGCTTGGCCGCGCTTTTCAACCGCCCCGGCTACGACATAATCGATCATCGAGTCTACGTGCTTGCAAGCGACGGCGATCTTATGGAGGGCGTGAGCCACGAATCCTGCTCGCTTGCCGGGCATCTGGGACTGGGAAATCTGATCGTCCTGTACGACGACAACCATATCACAATCGAAGGCGATACGTGCCTATCGTGCTCGGACGATGCCGCCGGTCGGTTTGAGAGCTACAACTGGCACGTGCAGACCGTCGACGGCCACGACCGAGGCGCTGTCCAGGCCGCGATATCGGCAGCTATTGCCGAAACGGAACGTCCCTCAATCATCATCGCCAGAACTCGAATCGCCAGCGGCGCCCCGACCAAGTGCGGCACCGCCGCGGCCCACGGCGAGCCGCTTGGTGAGCAGGAGGTCAGAGCCGCCAAAGAACTCGTCGGCTGGCCGGTGGATAAACCGTTCCATGTGCCGGAGGTCGTCAGGAGCCTATTCGCCGAGCGCGCGTCCCAACTCAAGAAAGAATACGACGCCTGGCAGGCTATGTTCCGGAAGTACCGCGAGAGCTTCCCCGAGATGGATGAGTTGTGGAATCGCATGATGCACCGAGAGGTTCCGCCCGCACTCGACGATACGCTCCTCGCAGCGCTCGATTGCGCGAAGCCCAACGCGACCAGGAATTCTTCCGGACTCGTGATCCAGGAGCTGGCGAAGCTCGTGCCGGCGCTCTGGGGCGGGTCGGCCGACTTGGCGCCGTCGAACAAGACCGATGTCAAAGGCGGCGGCGAGTTTCTGAGAGACGATCCGCTCGGGCGTAACCTGCACTTCGGCATCCGCGAGCACGGCATGGGCTCGATAATGAACGGCATGGCCCTCTACGGCGGCGTGATTCCCTACGGCGGTACGTTCCTGGTGTTTGCCGACTATATGCGTCCGGCAATCCGCTTGGCCTCGCTGATGAAGCAGCAGGTGATCTATGTTTTCACGCATGACTCGATCTTCGTCGGCGAAGACGGCCCTACTCACGAGCCTATCGAACACCTGGCCTCGCTGCGCGCAATACCCGGCCTGACCGTGATCCGCCCCGCCGACACGGCCGAGACGGCCATAGCATGGTCGGTCGCGCTCGAAAACAAGAACGGGCCGACCGCGCTCGCGCTTACCCGCCAGAACGTCGACCCGGTCAATGACGACCCCGCGAAAGCAAAGGGCTTGCGAAGAGGCGCCTATGTAGTGCGCGATGTGGACAAGATAGACGTTATTCTCATCGCAACCGGCTCGGAAGTAGGTACCGCTGCCGGCGCGGCTGAGCTGCTCGGCGCAAAAGGAATCGGCGCACGCGTCGTGTCGATGCCGTCGACGGAGCTTTTCGACGCCCAGGAAGACTCCTACAAAGACGCCGTGCTTCCCCCCAACATCACGAAGCGAGTAGTGATCGAGGCAGCTTCGCCTTTCGGGTGGTGCAAGTACGCCGGCGACGAAGGCCTGGTGATCGGTATGGAGCGATTCGGGGCTTCCGCGCCCTACAAAGTTCTCGCCGAGAAGTTCGGCTTCACTCCGGAGGCCGTCGCTGCGAGGGTGGCGCAATATCTGCGGTAGGAATCTTCTGGCCGTTGCGATAGGCGCGTTTTCGTTCTATCGCAATAACCCGGGCAATCTTCAGGCTGCGAGCAGGGTACGGCTTTTTTCGCCGGGGCTTGCTCTGGGGGACGGCACCGCTGCGCCGGATGCTGCGCCGCGGGCTGGCCGGGGAGTGCGTGAGAGGCAACTCGGTTCTGCGGGAAACGCGTCGCGCTGAACTTGTTTCAGCACCCAAGCGCCGAAGGGAAAGATCCTGAATCGAGTTCAGGATGACGGTGTCTTGGGCGTCTGCGCTTGCAAGACTGAAACGACACCTGCGTACTACCGACCCTGTAGCCAGCCCGCAGTCTGCAACCTCAGAGCGGCTGGCCGCCTTTCGCAGCGTTTTCCTTTGTGAAGACGCGCGTGCCGAGGATGATATTCTTGGGCACCTTTTGGCCGCGGAGGATCTTCAGGGCGTTCTCGATCGCCTCGGCTCCGCCGGTGGGGTACTGGAACGTGGCCGTCAGCAGACCCTCCTTGACGTAACGCACGCCCTCGTGGGGGAGCGCGTCGATGCCGATGAATTTGATCCTCTTTTCGCGGCCTTTGCCCTCGTTTTTTGCTGCGATGTAGGCGCCGTGCGCGCTGGGGTCGTTGTGAGCGTAGACCGCGTCAATCGCATCCGGCTCGGGGAACCTCGACAGCGCGGAGGCCATCTCTTTTTGCGCGTCCGGCTCCAGCCAGTGGCAGTCAGCGGCGAAGATAATCTTGATCTGCGAGCCTTTGATACCTTTCATGAACCCTTCGTGCCGTTCGACGGCCGGTGTGCTGGTCATGAGGCCCTTCAGCTCGACGATGTTGCCTTTGCCTCCGAGAAGCTTGACCATGAACTTCCCGGCCTCTTCTCCGATCTTGAGGTTGTCCCCACCGATGAAGCAGGTGTATTTGTCGCCCTCGACCTTGCGGTCGAGCACGATCACGGGTATGCCCGCCGCCACGGCATCCGCGACCGGCTTCGTCAGCGGGCGCGCTTCCTTCGGGCTGATTATGATCAGGTCCACGCCAAGGTTCACAAGTTCCTTTACCTGGTCCTGCTGGACGGTAGTCTTATTCTGCGCGTCGCGCCAGATCATCTCGATCTCCGGATGCTTCGCAGCGGCGGCTTTGATGTCGGCGTTCATTTGCACCCGCCAGGGCTCGCCCAGATTGCACTGGGACATACCGATGACAAACTTTCCGCCCTTTTTCTCGCCGCAGCCGGCCAGCGCCAGACTTAGGACCAAAATAGCTATGAGCACACGGGCTGTCGGTCTCATCGATCTTATTCCTTCCTGCTCTGTTGTATTAAGACGGCTATGACGATGAGCGCCCCTCTGATCATCAATCTCGGGGCCTCTTCGATCCCCTGCAAGCTTAGAATCTTGCTGATGTAGGCGATGATGAGCGTGCCGAGGAAGGTGAAGAACATCCCTCCCTTTCCGCCCATCAGACTGGTTCCGCCGATGACCACCGCGGCTATGGCGTCGAGCTCGTAGGTGAGCCCTGCTTCGCCTGGATCGCCGAGTGTCACGCGCCCGGCATTGCACACTCCGGCAAGCCCCGCGGTGAACCCACACAGCGTGTAAGCCGCGATCTTCACCGCCCCGACCCTGATGCCCGAAAGCCTGGCGGCCTCCTCGTTGCCGCCGATCGCGTACAGATGCCGCCCAAACCTGGTGAACCGCAGCACCACCCACAGTACCAGAATCGCCACTATGAACGCAACAGTTATCGGACGGAGGCCCAGAAGCGCCGTCTGGGAGGTCATCCAGTCGAACACCGGCGGGTTTCCGCTTTGAAGCGCATACCATTCCCTGGCACCCGGCTGGACCTTGATCCCACCGGATATCCACTTCGCCGCACCGCGGGCCACGAGCATCATTCCCAGGGTCGCAACAAACGGCTGCATTCGGAAACGGGCGATGATAAGGCCGTTTGTAGCCCCCATCGCTGCCCCGGCCGATACCGTAAGCGCAATTGCCGCCGGCGCCGACCACCCATAGCCTATCAGCAGCAGCGAGAAAAGCGTGGCCGAAAAACCCAGCACCGAGCCCACGGACAGGTCGATCCCAGCCGCAATTATGACAAGCGTCATCCCAGCCGCGAGTATCCCGTATTCGGCGTATTCAAAGAGGATGTCGTTCTGCGTAG
>JBMFPI010000297.1:0-4632 GCA_049969195.1 Armatimonadota bacterium | reverse complement strand
ATCCCATCCTACACTGCCGCTCGACCAAGTCGCGCCATCGTAGCTTCTGTCAAGGTGGGGGCGGTTTGACGCTTACTCGTACCAGGGGCCGGCCAGATGTATCCCGGATGCGCCCCAGTTCTCCAGTCCGAATCGGGCGCCGTGTCGGCGAAGAACCCGGCGGACCCGGCTGTACAGGCGGTCGTTAAGCTCCTCGAGCGAGAGACCGCCGCAGTCAGCTTCCGAAAGGCCGGTGTGTCCCCAATCGAGAATGGCGAGCCCGCCATCGGTGTAGAATCCGTCCAAGCCGTACTCGGAGCATCAGTAGTCGGTCATGTAAGGGAGGAACTCGGCGAAACGGCCGGCGACGGAATACAGGGTGAAGTCCTGCAAGTCCCAATTCTTGTCGTAGAACATCCTGGTTGAAAGGTCTTCGTAGCGAAGCACAGGATGCCGTCCGGGGACGATGCCGATATACGTGATCACGTCTATTCCGAGACCGTGCGCCTTCCGCATGGCGCGGCGCATCTCTGGTTCATTCACGACGAAGCCCTCCCGGCGCCGCGAGTTGTTGCCGGTCCAGGTGTGGTGCCAGACCATTGCCTTGACGCCGTTTGCGGCGTAACTTTCAAGTTCCTCATCGGTCGGATATTCGCACACGGACGGGCGCTCTCGATACTCGTGATACGGTGTTTCGGGATGTCTGATGAAGTGCAGCATTCGCTTCTTGTAGCCGGTGAGATTGAGCTTGTGGTACGGCATCCACATGATCGCCCAGCGGAAGCGCGATCTTGACGACTGCAGCACCAGCGCCGGCGACGAACCGAGCCGGACAACTTTCATCCTGGTGTCCGAGCCGCTGAGCGCCTTCCAGCACTGGCCGACAACGTTGTCCGTCCATAGGAAGCTTGTAGAGAGATGCTCGGGGTCGGAACCGCCGAGGCCGAACCCTTCCCTGGACGCGTCCAGCTCGCCGCCAGTCGCCATCGTCGCAGTGCCCCAGATAAGCCTCGCCGGCTCGCCCGCGCGTTCGACTGCCGACTCACTCGGGACAAAATCCGGGTCAAGTCCGAATGCGAGAGCTGCGGAGACGACTTCCACGCCTTTTACTTCAGCAGTGCAGAACCAGGTCGCATTTTCCGTGAACTTCGCTAAGACGCTCAGCGATGCTACGTTCCCCGCCGCGGATTCGAGCGGCATAGTGAGCTGCCAGTGAAGGGCGTCGCCTGTGAGCTCGGGCTTCGCATTTGCTGACGGGGTATATACCTCGCCCCCGGCCCCGGTAATCTCAGGATATGCGAAGACGCCCGACAGCAGCCGAGCGTCCCCGTATAGACCTGCCCGTCCTTCGGCTTGAACGCGGCCGAGCTCGGCGCGCAAGACGAGTGTGGCACCGGTCTCGGGATAGCGCCAGCTAAGCACGTCAGGTTCGACTGTTAGCTCGTTGGAGCTCGCAATATCGGCGTCTCTCTCGAGGTCCAGCTCGTGGCAGAACTCGTTCATTTTTCTTACGAACTCGTCTCGATGCTCGGCTTCCTCGCGAGATATCAACTCGACTTGCTCGAATGAGTACACTCTTACCTGCTCCGCAGCGCCGATGCCGAAGCAGCCCGCGGTAACGTCAGGACCGTCAAATGCCAGGACCTCGCGCCAGTCGATCGAGAGCTTCACCTTCTCCTCGACCGCCTCTACACACAGCTCGTGGATTCCGTTCGAAACACTATCGAAACGAAATCGGCCGATGCGGTGGATCATCTGCTCCTCCGGCCTCGGCGACGGCGCGCTGACCCCGCCTTTCATCGTGCGGTCGATGGTAATCGAGTAGGCTTCCGCGGAGCCGACCGCGGGATCGAGCACAATCAACACCTCGCCGAACGAGTCGGTCTCGCGAAGTGTGACCACGAACGGATGGTCTCCCCATTCGACACGGGCTTTGTTCACCTGGTTGCGAATGGGCACTCCTACGTGCGCGACTGTACCGCTCACGACGGCGGCGCCGCGGTCATACGCTACCGTTGCGCCCTCACGGTCGATAAGCGGTTCTTGGAGCACATACGCGATCCTCCGCGCTATGGTCGGGATCGGCCGCCAGTGCTCTGTGTTGTTCGGTTCAGCTTCCCATTGAAAAACGGTCGACGCGATAGATGTCATGTCACAAATCCTTGCGATGGAATGCAAACCCGGCGTTCTTGGCGATTCAACGCTCCTGAGGTCATCGGGTGCAGCCTCAGAAACAGCCCTGTCGCAATAGCTTGGTCAACGCAGGACAATTGATCTGGGCATTCCTTCCTTGCCTTAGGCTGTGAACCCGACTCTGCGTCGAGCTTCTTGCGTCAGCGCGCACGCAATTTCTCCGGCGGCTTTCGCGTTGTTTAGCAGGAGCGCGATATTTGCGCGCATCGACTCGCCGCTGGTGAGTTCTGAGACTCGTTTCAGCAGGAATGGTGTGAGCGCCTTCCCTTTGACCCCCTGGTCATCGGCCTCGCGCACCGCCTGGTCGATGGCCGAAGCCGCGTCAAACTCGCTATCATTCGGTATTGGGACACAGGCCAGTACCGCACATCGGATACCTAGCGCGCCTACAGCGATCTTAAGCACACCGGCGAAGTCCTGGGCCGAATCAACCCTCTGAACCGGGATCCCCGACGAGTGCGAGTAAAAAGCCGGGAACTCGTCGGTCCTGTAGCCGTAGACCGGCACACCGTGTGTCTCTAGCCACTCGGCGGTCGCCTGGACGTCCGCTACGGCCTTGACCCCGGAGCAGACTACGACTCCCGGCGTGTGAGCCAGCTCCCACAGGTCGGCGGACACGTCAAGAGACTCGCCAAAACCGCGGTGGACGCCCCCGATTCCGCCGGTCGCGATTACCCCGATCCCCGCGGCTGCAGCGATGCGCATCGTGGCGGATACTGTGGTCCCGCCGTCGAGCTCTCGTGAGACGGCGTAAGGTATGTCCCGGGCGGCGATCTTTGCCGCTTTGCCGTTCCCGAGAAGCCCGATTTCGTCGCGTGTGAGGCCAACCCTGAGCTTGCCGCCGATTACCCCAACAGTTGCCGGGGTAGCACCGGCCTGCCGCACAGCGTCTTCCATCTGGAGGGCCGTCTCGACGTTAACCTTCGGGGGCAAGCCGTGTGCAATTACGGAGGACTCTATCGCCACAACAGGCTCGTTCCGATTCAGAGCCAGTTTGATTTCGTGGGAGACGTCGAGCGGGTCAATCATGCGTACGTAACCTCGTGGAGCAAGTAATTCCGGCCGCTGCCGGACCTCGAATCACCCGGCAGGTTATATGAACTGCAATCATAAGGTTATTGCGATAGAAGCCAAAGCCCACGATTTCGGTGGTTCGACGCTCTCCGAGTAAGCAGGATGATCGCCGAGAACACCCCTATCGCAACAGCCCAATTTACCCATTTGTACTGAACCAGGACCAACTCCTGCCGCATCGGCCCCTGTGAGGCTATATTCCGATGGGCGCGTTTTGAGCTATTCGAGGCTCCTCAACCAAGCCGAAGAATCGCGGAAAATGCGCCTAACACGACAGCCTGGAACTCTCTCTCCCTTTACGGGAGAGGGCCGGGGTGAGGGTTTGCTATGTTTCGGGAGCGTCGCGGGAACTCGGGTTCCTAAACCACGAGGGGAACGTGCGCTCAGCCATTCCCGAAGCATAGAAAGCACAGCAAAATGGGTAGGCCTCGCGTCTGCCGAACCGCGTCTTGGGCAGCGCGCCCTGGACCATCACCCGCTGCCGGAAAAACTGAGCTCTGGCAGTTCAGTTCCGCAAGAATCACGTCAGGCTGAACTTGCCTGAGCATCCAGGCGCCGCATGGATGGATCCTGAGTGGCCTAAGTCGAGTTCAGGATGACGGGGTCCCGGGCTTTCGCGCTGGCAAGATTGGGCTGATGCCTTGATACTCCCAATTTGCAATGTTATAATCGTGTGGTTGATATGAGACTCACCACGCAAGACATAGAAAGCGTCGCACATCTTTCCCGGCTGGAGCTTTCGGAAGAGGAGAAAGAGAAGCTCACGGCACACATAAACCGGCTGCTTGAGAATTTCGAGAAGCTCCAGGAGCTGGATACCTCTCAGGTCGAACCCACATCGCACGTTGTGCCGGTTTACAATGTTTTCCGCAAGGACGAGGTCAGGCCATCGCTGCCGGTGGAGGACGTACTCTCAAACGGTCCACAGGTCGCAGAAAACTGCTTCGTAGTGCCGAGAGTTGTGGAGACTTAGCTCCCAGGTTGCGGGTTACAGGCGGTAATAGTCGTGGCGGACGGGCTTTACGAACTGACGGTACACGAGCTCGGCGATTTGATTCGTTCGGGACAGGTGAGTGCTCGGGAGGTTGCGCAGAGCTTCATCGAGCGAATCGAGGCTGTCGAGGAACGGGTAAAGGCCTTTGTTACGACCACCCCGGAGCTTGCACTCGAGCAGGCAGCCGCGGTAGATGAGGCGATCTCCCGCGGTGAGGAACTGAGCCCGCTGGCGGGCATCCCCGCAGCGATCAAGGACAACATGTGCACCCGCGGCACGCTGACCACCTGTTCCTCCAAGATTCTGTATAACTTCAGGCCTGTCTACGATGCTACCGTGGTTGAGCGTCTTGGGAGCGAGCGAGCAGTCCTCCTGGGCAAGACCAACCTGGA
>JBMFPI010000296.1:0-4667 GCA_049969195.1 Armatimonadota bacterium | reverse complement strand
ACGCGGACGCCTGGTACATGCTAGCGGATGCGCTCGCTTACCGGGACGGCGACGGCGGCGAGAAAGTGGAGCCGCTTGTGCCGTTGTACCGCCGCAGCGCCATGCTTCGGAAGCGTCAGCCGAACATCTGGAACATTTACGTCGGCATTTTCCGCAAGATGTGGGTCGAGGTCGACGACGAGGGTGGCCGCACGAAGAAGCTTTTGGAGATGAGCCAGGCTGATGTTGATCGCATCAAGAAAGAATGGGGCTGGATGAGCGACATCCTTTGGGCGGCCTCGCGCGGCAGTATGAAGTTCGCCAACACCTTCGCTGTTCATGACGAGGAGTTCGACAACACCGACCTCCGCGCGTTCGACAAGCTCTGGAAGCCGGGCGAGCAGGATGTGTTTATGAAGTTCTACGCTGGCGGTCCAGCCGACACACTGGGCCACGACTGCGGGCCCAATCGAACCGCGATCGTAGACATCGGCACGTGGTGCGGTTGGGAGGTCTACCTGCACGAGTGGAACCATGGGCTGGACTGGTCGATGATCACCAGCGAAAACGGCAAGGGCGTGCCGGTGACGCACTCTTCCGACTGGTGCGGCTTCCAACCGATACCGTCGATGGGCCGCGGACATGCCTCATGCAACCACTACTACATGACGCCGGGGATGCTTGAGACGGTCAAAGGCTCTGAAGTAAAGCGTCCGGGTTACAACACGAAGTGGTTTATCCACGGCCCTTATGAGTGTAAACGGGATGAAGGCCTCGCTACGCCTTTCATCAACGAGACTTCCACCGACTTTCCAGAGCCTATGGCTCGCACGGATCTTGCGGAGCTGCAATCCCCGTGGGTCGATCTGAAGGCGCTGCTGAAACCGTCGTCCGAAGCGGTCGTTGCATACGCTAGCGCCTATGTCTACTCTCTGACGCGCCGCAAGGTCAGGATGTGGCTGGGTATGAACGACGGCATTCGCGTTTGGCTCAACGGAAGACTTGTTCACAGGGGCATCTACAAGGCTATTGCGCTCTGGGAGGAGGCGAACGAGCCGGATCAGGTCGTGCCCGGGGTAATGCTGGAAAAGGGCTGGAACTCAGTGCTGGTGAAAGTTGAAAACCTGCCTAGAACTCCGGAGCAGCTCGCCGCGCTTGGCAAGACCGAAAACGGGTGGGGTTTCTCGCTTAGGCTTTGTGGTCTGAAAAACGAGGCGCTTACGGGGTTGAGATGGTCCGCCGAGAAACCTGCTGGCTGGACGCAGCCTCGAATCGCGCCCGATCCGTACGCGCACCGGCTCTATCGGTGGGATGATGTTGCCGACGATTATACTCTGCTCCTGCCCCAGCTCGCTGAAAAGGACTTAGAGGAGTACACAGGACTGAGGGGGATATCTATCACAAAGGATTGTCTTATCACATGTGAGGGCCCTATCTACAAGCAGAAGCTGCTGATTTCCAGCGACGAGAACGACCGAACGCTCAACAACCTGCTCAACTGGAGGTTCGAGTCGGCAGCGGTCCTGCGATATAGGAACCGTAAGAACGAGCCTCGCAATCTTGTTTTCCTGCGGCCGGAAGCGTACGAGACCTATATCAAGCTTATGCGACTGCCGCAGCGGGGCACAATCAAAAGTCACGCCGATCGTGTTCTCGGCTACGTTCTCGTGTCCGGGCTCGAAGACCATCCCAACGGCCGTGTGATGCTGGTGCTGGATACGTTCCTCGGTGACAGATTGCCGAGGGATGAGAAAGACCTTTTGGATCTTGCACGAGTTCGATAAGGCTTGGCTTCAGAAAGGCAGGCTGTTGCGATAGGCGCGTTTGCTGCGATTCTCTAGCCTGGGTGAGGAGCGTCGAATCGCCGAAAACGCCGGGTTTGCGTTCTATCGCAACGACCTCGAAAGGAGCGACCATTGTGCGCAGAGTGAGTGTTCCGATAATACTGCTTCTAGTGGCGTCGTCTTTGGGAGAGGCGTCGGACCTGACAATCCGCTCGCTCAAGGTGCTCGCGGTCATTTACCGCGGAGCTCCCGGCGACGCAGCACGGCTCGACGACGCGGCGCTGACGGGCACTAAGAACGGCATCGAACTCGGTCGGCTTTTCTACTTCCGCAACTCCCGTTGCAAGCTGAACCTGGACATCACGTATGTGGTCGTCGACACGCCTGCGCCAGACAACGCCGGGCCGACCTACGAGCATATCGTGGCGGATCTCAGAAGCCGCGGTATCAAGGACAACCAGTACGATGGCGTGTTCTGCACAGGGGTGGGCTTCCTTGGCAACTTCGGCGGCTTTCAGATAATGGGTAGGACCGGTGCGTGTTTCGGCGGGACGGACCGGCGCGGGGGCTTCTCCTGGTATCCAGAGGACAGGCCGGACGTGTGGTACGGCACGGCGTGGACATTCGTGCACGAGTTCCAGCACGCGCTCGACTCACCCATATGCACGCAATCAGGCCATCCGGAGATGCTTCACGATCACCCGTATGCGGACTCAATGGAATCCTACTTCACCTGGGGACACCACGCGGGAATGCATTGGGATTGGGTTGCGCATACTCTGTCCAGCTTCGAAAACTATCTGGACGTGCCCGGTGTCACAGACACCACGATCTCCACAGCCGACGCCGACAACGACGGCCTGCCCGACGATGACCGGCGTCTTCCGATGGACGAAAAGCGATTTGGCTCGGACCCGGGCAAGATAGACACCGACGGCGACGGTCTGGATGATCTCGCTGAGTTCTGTGCCGACATCTATCGCGGGGCCGACCCGCGCAAGATTGACACGGACGGCGACGGCATCCCCGACGGCCAGGACGCGAACCCAACAGTCGCCCTGGCAGAGACCATGGCATACTCCGACACCGGCTCCGCGGTTGATGGCGTGTTCGATGGTAACTATCGGCCGCTTGCAACTGGGGTCTATGTCACGAACTCGCCTGAGCTGGCGCAGGCGCGCATTTTCGCCTGCTGGAACGAGGATGCGCTGTGGCTTTTCGTAAGGTCTAGAATCAAGTGCGTGCTGGAAATGATGATCGATACCAGCGCGGAGAACGGTTTCTGGGAAGGAGGCGACACGTATCCGATCCGCGTCAGCCCGGACGGCAAGGTCACGTTCTTCGAACTAGGCCTCTCGGGTGACGTCCCCGGCGCGAAGGCCGCCTGGGGCCGCGACGGCCTGGAAGTGATGATCCCTGCTCTCATAGGCCAGGGAGTTTCAAACGAGATCAACTGGGGCGGCAGGCGTCGGCCGGAGGATACGACCGACGGCATGGTCTTGCTCGCCGGGCGAAAGGTCAGCCTGAACCTCATCCTGTCGGCCGGTGAGCGGAAGGCTCTGTTCACGCCGAACTGGTCGATGTTCGATACCACCCTTGCCAAGTCCGCTTCGGACCCGGCCAGGCCGAGTCTGCGGTTTACGCGCAAGTTGACCGCAGAAAGGCAGCCCACTGTGGTGGTTACCGGGGCAGGACCGCGCGACCGCGTGACTGTCGTCAACGGGCGTGGCGCCCTGCTCGGGGAGAGAATCGGGAACGGTCAGGTCGTGCTCACGGGCAAGCTCAGGGTTGGAAATGATGCGAAATCCGGGTCGAACGTGCTCGTAGCAAGAGCGGGTGGGAGAGTGTCGAAGCCCTTTACCCTGGTGGTCGACACCGAGGCCAAGCCGCCCGCGGTCAAGCCGTCAACGGACCGGAAGTCGTTCTTGATCACGGGCGAACCGGGCGCGAAGGTCGATGTGTGGGCTGGTGTCGGCACGACCCCGGTATGGCCGGTCACAACCGTCCAGTTGGATGCGGATGGCAAGGGAATTTTCTCGCTGCCCGACGGGAACAGTGGCTTTGTGGGTGCTTACGGCGCCGGCAAGGCTTTCGACAAGCCGGTCCTGTGGCGCGTCGATCCGCAGATCGACTTCGATTACGAAGCGGGCACGTGCGACCCGCACCTGCCTACGGAAGGTTTCTGCATACGGTGGATCGGGTATCTGGAAATCGAGACGGCCGGCGAGTATGTGTTCTACCTTTCGAGTGACGACGGCTCCCGGCTCTATCTGGACGGAGCCTTGACAGTAGACAACTGGGGACACCACGCGGTGCAGGAGCGGTCAGCCCGGGTCCGGCTAGCTCGCGGCGAGTACGAGCTGCGAGTAGACTACTATGAGGACTACGGTTGGGCGTGGTCGGGGCCCGGTGTAGAGCGCACCCACACGTTGCCCGTGCGCGTGTTCCCACGTGAGGTGGGACCGACGCCATATTTCGTTCGCCAGACTGACCAGGTGGGCAACGTGTCTGTTTTCGCCCGATTTGACGCGGGTGGTCCGTGAGATGTGCCGACCAGATATCCCGGCGCAACCACGGACAGGATAACATACCCCGGTCCATACGGAAGTGGAGCTCGCTCTTCCTTTGAGGGATAGACCGGTAGTGAAATTCCCTCACCCTTCGCGGGAGAGGGCGAAACCATTACTCCATCTCCCTTTACGGGGGAGGGTTGGGGTGAGGGTTAGATGCCTGGGGAACTCAGGTGCATGCGTTGCCAGGGCAGCCTGCGGCGCTGCTTTCCCGAACGATCAAACGCCGGGTTGTGTTCTATGGGAACAACCATTGTGGGTAGCGTCAAGTCTTGTGTGTAAATTGCTTTGGCCGGTAGGCGGCATCCCAGTTTCGGTTTTGGTATGTAAGGAT
>JBMFPI010000295.1:0-4725 GCA_049969195.1 Armatimonadota bacterium | reverse complement strand
ATTGCAATCGGCATCACGACCACGGCCGTGAGTTTCCTGCTTCAGTACGTGAAAGGCAACTTCATGGACGTTGCGCAAAAGGTCAATCTATTCTTTGTGGCTCCGCTCGGTGCTCTGTTCATGATGGCGTTCTTCGTGAAGCGGGCGAACCGATATGGCGCGTGGGCCTCGATTGCGGCCGGGTTCGCGGTCGGCGTAGTAATGGCATACTACGGCGAAATATACGCGTTCTTCACGGGGGTTGAGATGCGGAGCACGTTCACTTATACGCTTGCTGCTGCCTTGGTCGCAAGCCTGGTCGTCGGGTACGCAGTCAGCCGTGCGTTTCCCGTAACACAAACGCATTCTGCTGATCAGCCTGGCCCCTGCGCGTGCGGTACTGAAGGCGATGAACAACCTGCGCTCAACCCAGTCGAAAAATGATGATCCGAACCACCTCGTGTCGCGACAGTTGCAGATCCGCGCTCCTGGGGGGAACAGCAAGCGCCGCGCGACGGCGCGGCACGGCTCGCTCTTGCCCGGCGGGAGCCGCAGAAGAGGTCTGAGGATATCTTCCGAGTCCGAAATCCCTAAGGCAGAGCTCGTTACTCCAGAAGCTAAACCCGACGTTGTATCAGTTGAGTCTTGTGGGCGCGAGCGTCCAGGACCCCGTTATCCTAAACTTGATTCAGGATCGATCCCTGCTTCGCTGGGGCGCTGCAATGCTAGAACAAGTTCAGCATGACGTAATTCCCGCGGAGCTGAACTGCGCCCCGCGTATTCGGCAGTTCGACGGCCCTCAACTAAGCGGGACAAACGCCGGAAGCGCGTCTATCGCAATAGCCCCCGGGAGGCAGAACAAATTGGCGTGCTGGAACAATCCGTTTCTCGCTTGAAATGGGTAAAAAGGTTATATAAGCTTTTCTCGAGGGAGTGGAATGCCTGTATACGAATACAAGTGCAAAGACTGCGGACACAAGTTCTGTTTGCTGCAGACGGTGTCGGCGAGCCGAACTGGGGTGCAGTGTCCCAACTGCTGCGGTACACGAACCGAGCGCATAGTATCGCGCTTCGCCGGCCCGAGAAGCTCGTGCAATTCGCAAGGGCCGTTTAGTTGAAGAAAATAGGCGCGCCGGTCGGCGCGAGGCAAGCTGTTTTCGACCTTGCTGATTGCAAGCGGAACGGCTGACGGTGATTCCGGGTTCTAGTGCCGCGCGGGCTATGCCTGAATGCGGTGCGTGGAGTGCGAAGGTGAAAATCATTCTGGGTATCGTGATTGGAGCGAGTGTTGGGGTGGCCTTGAGCCTGGCAAGCCGCAAGCTAGGGGGACATTGAATGATGTTGTGCAGCCCCTACGTCGCTGCCGTTTTCGGCAATTAGGGGCAGAAGAGCCGGAAGCGTGGGCTATCGCAGCGGCCTCTGTAGTTCTGCATGTTAAACCTGGAGATACGAGAGGTACTCGGGGTGGCTGAGAACGAAAAGATACCGACGCCTACTCTTGAGCGCCTCGCTATGTACCTGAGGGTGCTCACCAACCTGATGAACACGGGTGTGAGAACCGTGTCGTCGACCCATATGGAAGAGCATACCGGGGTGAACGCCGCGCAATTCAGGAAGGACCTCTCATTCTTCGGCGAGTTCGGAAGACCCGGTGTCGGCTATAACGTGGAAAGCCTGCACGCCAGGATCAAGGAAATCCTCAAACTTCATCAACCGCAGCGCGTGCTGCTTGTGGGCGCCGGGAACCTGGGTCGCGCTCTCGTCGGATATCCTGCCCTCGCGGCGGAAGACTTTCATATCGTAGCAGTCTTTGACAACAACCCTGCCAAAGTGGGCAGTGAACTTATGCATCTGACGATCGATCATGTCGATTCGCTCGTCGAAAGGAACCGTACTCTCGGCGCCAGGATCGGGATAATCGCGGTCCCGGCCTATGCCGCCCAGCAGGTCGCCGAACAACTTGTGGAGGCGGACGTGCTGGCGATTCTCAATTTCGCGCCTGTTGTTCTGAGATTGCCTCCGCAAGTGACCGTCCGAAATGTGGACTTCGTGCAGGAACTCGCAGTCTTGTCGTTCTATCTGCCGGATCAATGGGCGTGATGCCGTAGTGACGCTCCGAGACAGGCCTGGATGCCCGGATCTCGACGGTGTTGCGATAGAGCCCAATCCCCGCGTTTTGGCAATTCGACGCACCCAAACCAATGGAGAATCGCAGAGAACGCATCCGTCGCATCAGCCTTGCAGATCATCGGCTGGGCCCTGCCCGGGCTGGTCAGTATCCGCGGCGTCGATCGTAAACGTTCACCATCTCGCCGCCAGAAAGGAAAGCCTCTAGATTCCGTCGGAACACGTCGGCCGCAAGCTGGCCGTAGCGGGGGAACGAGCAAGCGGTGTGCGGCGTGATAATCGTGTTGGGGAATGTCCAGATGGGGCTATCGGGCGGCAGCGGCTCCTCGGGAAGAACGTCAAGTGCGGCGCCTCTGAGCTTGCCTGAAGTCAGCGCTTCGCCGAGCGCCTCGTGGTCGACCAGCGCTCCTCGCGCGACGTTTATAAGGCACGCCCCGTCCTTCATCATAGATATCTCGCGTGCGCCAATCAGGGACCTTGTTTCCGGCGTGAGAGGCACTGCAAGCACCAGATAGTCGGACAGAGGCAGGATTTTCCGATACTGGCTCGCGCGGTACACACGGTCCAGATTAGCCAGCTCGCCCTCGAACACGCGCTTCGTCCCGACTACCGTCATCCCGAAAGCCTTGGCCAGCCGAGCTATATTGAGCCCGATGTGGCCCAGGCCTATGATGCCGACTGTCTTGTCGGCCAGTTCACTTGCCGTCGATGCAATCTGGCTGCGCTCATAGCGTCTTTCCGCCTGCTGCTTGGCAGCCAGGTCGAAACGTCTGGCCAGAGCAAGCATCAGTCCGATTACGTGCTCGGCGACTACGGTGGAATGGATCCCCCGCAGAGTCGTCAGGATCACGTCCGACGCGATGAGTTCCGGGAAGATCGTGTGATCAATTCCGGCGGAGCCGAACTGTATCCATTTCAGCTTCCGCGCACAAGCGAAAACCTCCGGCGTGATCCGCCAGCCGAGCATCACATCGGCGTCCGCGATCTCGCGCTTGATCGACTCAACATCTTCGCACGCCACGAAATCGTGCCCGACGAGGTATTGCTTCGCCCGGGAGATATAGTCGTCTACGATCTCCCGAGCCTCGAGATGATAGTGCATCCACGCAACAAACTTCACTTTCTTGCTCCGGCTGCGGATGAGGTTGTCTGTCAGAAAATTGGCATGTCGCTGTCGCTTGCCATCTCCCGTATTGCGATCTTCGTGGCAGACACAAGATCCGGATCGACTGCGACCGCCCGCACACCGGCCCTGACGAATGCCGTCACCGCCTCAATGCGAGAACCCAGCAGGATCACTGTCTGCCCCGCAGGCCCTTGAGCGATCCAGTCGGTTAACTGCGTCTCGAACCTGTCGCTTCCATCTGAAGGCGCTGCCGACCGCCGGGCGTCGATTAGAGCGATCGCGATGTCGGCCGCAATCGCCGGCGAAGCCGGCTCCGTCTCCAGTGCCCTCACGCCCATGCGGACCCTGGGCGGGCTGATGTCTTCGAATAGCGCCTCCGCGATCAACAGCTCGAGCACGGATTTCGCCTTTTCCAGGGCCGAATCAAGCCGACTCGCGCTGAAAAGCAGAGACACCTGGTGCGGCGCTGCGTAACACATCGCGGCCCGGAGAACCTGCTCGACCGTGTCGCCTGCCTCAAACGCTATGGGCTTTCCCGCTGCCGATCGCATTATACTCACCAGATCGTCGTAAGACCCGGACTCCCAGCAGGCCAGGTTAATGATCACGCCATCCGCGCCCTGGTCGAGTGCGGTGGCGAGATCGGCTAGTCGGGACACATAGGCGTGCACGGTCACGGCTCCGGGAGTCCTTGCCGGCAGGTGTTCGGCGCCGATGTAAACCGTGCTTGCGGTTAGAGCTCGTTCCTCGAGCTGCTGGTAGTGAACGATGGTCTCCGGGTCGGGATCGACGTGGACGATGCCCTTGCCGCCGTCAACTATCACTATATCGCCGTCTCGAACGGACCTCAACAAACCTGAGAGCCCTAATACGCACGGAACATCAGGCTCAAGCCCGGGCGCATCCGTGTCGAGCTCTGCCGCGATGCCGACCGTCCTGACCCCCGGAATGCTAACCGACAGCCCGACCGCCAGCGCATCGCAGACGATTACCGCCTCGGGATAGTCTTGGACAGGCAGCATTGCGTTGAGCGCTTTCAGACCTTCGGCAATGAGCGCCGGCGACACCCCGCCGATCCCGCGCCGTGCGTCAACAACCGCAGCGACGGCTGTCGCAACACCAGGTTTGAAAGGTCTGCCCTCGATGGTGATCATAAGCGAAGTTCGGCGATCTCGTTGAATGTGAGCTGCCTGTCTGATCAATTTGACTAAGAAGCAGCCCGCCAGCTAGGCGCGTTGCGCCCCTTTTGCAACAACTGGAGTTGCCGAAGGAGGAATCTGTGGCAAACGCGCTTAGAAGCATGATTACTGAGCGGAGAGGAATTTTCCTCTTTGATGTTCGTCGGCGGGTGAGTTCGGCTATTTCGCCGGTATAAATCTGCTGAAATTGGGAATATATGACTTGATATGAATAAACTCAAGCCGTATACTATACTTGATATAAGTCGGCCCACATTCACGGCCGGGCCGGCCCCGAGGTGAACAACAATGCGA
>JBMFPI010000294.1:0-4733 GCA_049969195.1 Armatimonadota bacterium | reverse complement strand
CCATCAGCTCGCGAGATTGCGGCCGCGGCTTCAGTGTCAGCGCCTGATCAGGGCTATACATTCCGATCGCGCCAAGACGGGCCATATCTGTAAGCAAGGTTTCAGCTGACGAGGGCGCGGTTTCAAATAGCCCGGCAAGGTCGTTATCCAGACGTTGAAGAACCTCCGGCGGCAATCCCTTGACGACGCGGTGCGTTGGGAAGACGGTCATGTCCTTCTGATGCACATTGACGAGCGTCATCAGCGTATACTCGGCGCCGTACGAATCGCTCCGCACGCGCGACGAATCCTCGGCCGACGAAGCTGACTCATCGCCCCAACAGGAACCGCGGACCTCGTCCCGATAGGCCAGCGAGGTTTCGTAGCGGTGGTGCCCGTCGGCTATCGCAATCTGCGCCGGCTCAAGGAACTCCACGATCGTCCGTATGTCAGCGGGGTCGGATAGGATCCACTGCAGGTGTTGCACGCCGTTCTTGTCCACCGCCCGGGCTGCGGGCTCACCGGACATGACCCGGTCCAGAACTGCGTCCACTACGCCGGACTCGTCCGCATAGAGCGCGTAAATGGAGTCCAGGTTAGCGCGCGTTGCACGCATAAGTCTTATGAGCTGCGACTTGGGCTTTGCCAGGGTGTTCTCATGCGGGAGGATGATGCGTTCGGAGTAGTCGTGCAGTTTCACTGCGCACGTGAACCCGCGGACCCTACGCTCGGCGCCGCCCTGGTTGAATATCTGCTGATACACGTAGATTGCCGGCTGAGGATCCGGCTTCAGGATCCCGCGGGCGAGCCATTCCTCGAGGTAAGAGCCGGCGCGCGTGAAACGGTTTTGCGTCTCGTCGTCAGTGTCGAACTCCTCGCCTAGAACCAGCCGAACAAAGTTCGCGGGGTGCAGCCTGTGATAGTAGATCCGATCCTCCGGAGATATGACATCATAAGGCGGACTGACGACCTTGCTGAGGTCTCCCACTTGTGATTGATCGTAACGTATGCCTCTAAATGGCGCGATTTCCGCCAACTCCTCACCTCCTGGCACTCAAGCGGGTGCAACTATGCAATGTAGCGCTATGGCGGGCCGAAACCCGGCGCGTAAGACGTTATTGCGATAGGATGCAAGCCCGGCTCTTTGGCGATTCGACGCCCCTCCACGCAGCAGAAGAATCGCCATAAACACGGCTATCGCGACGACCCGTCCGGGCTGCTAGCATTTCCGCGCAAGCCCTTCCACTTCTGGTACAGCCGTTCGAACTCATCTACCAGACTCTCGATCACCCGAATCCCGCCGCGCCAGAACCCGGGGTCCCTGATGTCGATATCCACCCGCGCAAGCAGCTCTGCCGGCGAGCAAGATCCTCCTGCCCTGAGCAGGTCGATATACCTAGGCACGAAGGCCTGACCCTGTTCACGGTACATCGAGTAGAGAGCCATCACGAGAAGCTCGCCGAACGAGTAAGCGTAGACGTAAAAAGGGCTGGAAACAAAGTGCTCGATATACATCCACCAGTACGCGTGCTCCTCGCCCAGCTCCAGTGAGTCGCCGAACATAGCCTGCATGTTCGTCTGCCAGATCTGGTTGATCTGCTCCGTCGTGAGCTCGCCCTTCTCGCGCCGGGACCTGTGGAGTTCCTGCTCGAATCGGTACATCGCCGCCTGGCGGTGGACAGTGGCGAATATCTCCTCGATTTTCTCGCCGTAGAGAGCGAGCTTTTCGTCGAGCTCGGCATCCGTGACTAGATGCTCGAATGTGAGCATCTGTCCGAAAGTGCTGGCAAGTTCCGCTACTGGAAGGGCGCTTGAAAAGCTTAGGTAGCCTTGCTCGCGCGCGAGATAGCCGTGAACGCCGTGTCCCAGCTCGTGAGCCAGGGTTATCACGTCATCCGGGCGGTCCAGGTACGAAAGGAACACATACGGATGGAGGTCCGGGGTAACATAGCTGCAGAACGCGCCGCCGCGCTTCCCCGGCCGCGGCTCGGCATCGATCCAGTTCTTGTCGAAGAACTCGGACGCAATCCGGCTCATCTCGGGAGAGAAACGCTCGAATGAATCAAGCACTATCCTCCGGCCTTGTTCGAACGGGTGCCGCTTCTTCGACTCGAATATTGGCGCGTAGCGGTCGTAGTGGGTGAGCTTGTCGTAGCCGAGGATCTCCCGCTTGAGGCGGTAATAGCGCGCGGTGAGCGTATAGCTCTCGACGCACGTCGAGATGAGCGCTTCGACTGTTTCCGCGTCCAGTTCGTTGGCGATGTTGCGGGCCTGCTCGGGGTAAGAGTAGCGGCGCAGGCGGTCGTCGATAGACTTGTCGTAGACCAGCGTGTTGAAAATGAACGTCAGCAGCCTGGCATTGTCGATCAGACCCTGACTCAGAGAGGCGGCTGCCGACTTTCGGGTCTCCCGGTTCGGGTCGCGCAGAAGCGCCATTACCTCCTGCTCGGTGAGGATGCGCTCCTCGCCCTCGACGGTCACCTTGAACCTCATTGCGGCAACCGACTCTTCGAAAAGGCGCTGGAACGCCCTGGGCCCGGTGTTGGCTTTCTCCTCCAGGATTTTCTCCTCAGGCTCCGAGAGACGGTGTTCACGGAACAAGCGCGAAGCGCGCACGAAGTGTCGATACCGCTCCAGACGATCGTCTTCCAGGATCCGCTCGATTACCTCAGGCTCCGCGGCCATCAGTTCGAGCTCGAAGAAGATAAGTTCCAGGGCCGCTTGAGTCTGCCGCTCCTGGACACGCTGCAGCAGCGCCCCGTGCTCTGGCTTGGAGGTATCCGCGCAGAATACAAGCGTCGCGTAGGCCATGGGCTTTGCGAGGTCCTGCGCGATTGATTCATACTCGGCAAGAGCGGTAGCGAGAGTTTCTGCAGTCAGACCTGCATCGCTGATTCTGCCCCTATAGCGCCCGGCGAACTCTCTCGCACGGTCGAGGCAATCGTCCAGAGTGTGCTCGATCTGTGGGTCGTCGATACCCTGATACAGGTCGCTGAGGTCCCAGGTGACCTGTGTCTGCTGCGGCATAGAATCCTCCTTGCTGCGCGCCGAATCAAGCCCCATTATACCCGCCCGCGCCCCCGCCGGGCAAGGCACGGGACGAGTGGAGACAGTTCAGTTCCGTGGGAATCACGCCCTGCTGAGTCTGTTTCAGCATTCGAGCGCCGAAGGGACGGATTCTGAATCGCGTTGAGGATGAACCGCTCCCGGGCGTTCACATGCTGCGAGTGCGCACTGACTGAACTACCCGCCAAGCCCTTCTTTGAATTGCCGCAGGACAACCGCCTCACCCTCAATACGGGAAAGGGCAGAACTAAAACTCCCTCTCCCTTTACGGGAGAGGGCGGGGGGTGAGGGGCGGACGCGAGACTTATCGTCCGGGGCATACTGCCCCGGACGATCAAGAGCGTGGGACCACCGAAAACGCCGGGCTTGCGTTCTATCGCAATGGCCTCCTACCCGACGGTGTTGTAAGCCTGCGGCGGGCTGTGATATAATAGCGCGGGTACGGAGGTTTTCTTTCGGAATGAAACGCACTTACCAACCTAAGCGCAGGCGCAGACAGCGCGTGCACGGGTTCATGGCGCGGATGTCTACGCGCGGCGGACGGAAGGTTCTCAGAAGCCGGCGGCAGAAGGGCCGCTGGGAGCTGGCTGTCTGAGCCTGTCATTCTCGGGGCGGTGAAGAGTCTCACAGCAGGGTATTGGAGATCCACAGTCTTTGCGATAGAACGTGAAGCCCGTGACCTCCCAATTCGACACTTCTTGACTTAGAGGCAGAATCGGCGAAAAGGCGCCTGTAGCAATAGCGTGAGATCCTTCACAAGCTCGGAATGACAAAGGTACCAGATCATTCTAGCGGGTGCAAACGGCCGGGACACGACATCCTGAACTCGATTCGGGGTTCATTCCTTAGGCGCGCGGATGCTAAACAAGCTAGCCGTGACGTGGTTCCCGCGGAATTGAACTGTCTCTGACGAAGTAACAGAATGTTGCCCAGAACGGCCAGACTCAGGCGCAGGTCGGATTTCGCAAGGGTTTATTCGAAGGGGAGGTCCTACGCGACGGACCTCGTTGTAATGTACGTGTTGCCAGGGCGGGCAGAGACAACGCGAGTAGGTTTTTCGGTTAGCAGCAAGCTGGGAAAGTCGGCCGCGCGCAACCGGGTCCGAAGAAGGCTCCGGGAGGTCGTCAGGCCGCTGCTGCCGAGCATAAGGGGGAAATACGATCTGGTTGTTGCGGCTAGGCGCAAGTCGGGTGAGGCGCGAATCGAGGATCTCCGAAAGGCGTTCGTGGACACTCTTCGGCGGTCGGGCATCGCGCGCGTTCCGGACCGCCCGGATGCGGACGCAGACGCCGGGCTGGATGCCGGCCCGTGTGATGTACCGGAAAACCCGAGTTTATTGCGATAGAACGCCAGCCCGGTGTTTTCGGCGATTCGACGCTCCTCAACTAAGCGGGAGAATCATCGAAAACGCACCCATCGCAACGGCTTGCGCCAGACCCAGGGCCAATCTACTTACCTGTCTGGCACGGTAGAAAAGAGCCCTGCGTCTGCGAACTGAGTACCAGGCTGACCACCATGATGCGCCGCGTCATAGTATTCCTTATAAGAGGCCTTTACCAGAACGCCTCACGGCGTTTCTGGCCGAGGATGTGCAGATACGAACCCACGTGCTCCGAGTACGCCGCGCAGGCGATTGAGAAGTACGGCTGTCTCCGGGGAATTTGGATGGGTATCTGCAGGATAGCGCG
>JBMFPI010000293.1:0-4748 GCA_049969195.1 Armatimonadota bacterium | reverse complement strand
GGGACAGCTTTTCCGCCGGACGAGTTGACCCGGCTGCAGAGTGCGCGGATTTCTTCTTCACTGCGAGCGGCCGCCGCTACCCTGGCTCCCTCTCGCGCGAACGATTCGGCAATGGCACGGCCGATACCTCGGCTTGCACCGGTTAGAAATGCAACTTCTCCGTTCAGAACTCCCATATCGCCTCCAGAGTGTCAAACAACAATTCCTTGTACGCTCGCGCCCGCCTGACCTGCTTGGCATTCGAGTCGCGGCGCGACGGCTGCGCGATTTTGCTGGTTCGACGAAGCATCTCTCACGCGGCTTGGAACTGGGGTTGTTGAACAAGCCCGTTTTCGGCGAGTCTCCCGATTCTATGGTTCGGGAAGAACCGTGTGCGTGCTCCCTCTCGCAAGCGGCCTCGGCTCGGTTCCCGAAGCAAACGAACCCTCACCGCAACCCTCTCCCGCAAAGGGACAGGGCGGGTTGCGCTGCGGAAGTTGAGCGTGCTGCACTGCCGGTCGCGGCAGTATGCGTCTGATCCATCAGCAGAATCCCGGCGTCCTGAACTCGATTCAGGATCCATCGCTTCGGCGTCTAGATGCTTAAAGAGGTTCAGCACGACGTGATCCTCGCGGAACTGAGCCGTCTCCTCCGGCCCCCGAGTTTCGTTGACAGTGTCCACCTGGCGTGCTATACTCTTCAGGACCTGCAGTACGGGGCTGTGGAGCACAAGCTTTGAGCGTATTCAGCGTGGGTTTCGGTAACTACGTGTCCCGCGAGCGAGTGGTCGCCATCGTGGGGGTGGACTCGTCCCCGATTCGACGGGCGATTCAGGAATCCCGTAGGGAAGGCACGCTCATCGATGCCACACAGGGTCGCAGAACCCGGTGTGCTATTTTTATGGACGACGGCCGGATAGTCATATCAGGACTCGGAGCAGAAACCCTTGCGAAGCGAATCGAGTCGCCGCTCGTCGAGGATTCGGATGCGGACCTGGGATAGGTATGTCCGGCGCGGCGGCCTTCTTGTCGTGCTGTCGGGGCCGTCCGGTGTGGGCAAGGATGCGGTGCTTGCAGAGCTTGCTGTGATCTATCCCCACGTTAGACGGTGCGTCACGGTAACAACTCGTCCCCGTCGGACTTCCGAACGCGACGGCGTTGACTATCATTTCGTTACGGCCGGCGATTTCATGAAACTCGCCGAGGAGGGCGGCTTTCTGGAATATGCCGACGTACACGGACATTTGTACGGAACCCCTAGGCGCTGGGTCGAAGAAAACCTAGGTCGCGGGGAGGATGTGGTTCTGAAGATCGATGTGCAGGGCGGGCTGAACGTGAAGCGAGCGGTGCCGGAGGCTGTGATGGTTTTTCTGGTGCCGCCTTCTATGGAGGAGCTTGAGAAGCGCCTGCGCTTGCGGAACACGGACACCGACGAAGAAGTGGCTCGACGCCTGCTGAACGCTCGCAAGGAACTAGAGCAGATACCGCACTACGAATATATTATTGAGAACGAAACCGTGACTCGGGCTGCCGAGCAGTTGAGGGCGATCATAGTTGCAGAACACCTCAGAGTCCAGCAATGAGTATGCGAGCCTCGCGGGCAAGCGTGTGATACTCGGAGTAACGGGTGGGATCGCGGCGTACAAAGCTGCATATATAGCCAGCGAGCTTACAAAGCGCGGCTGCGAGGTGCACGTTGTCCTGACCGAGCACGGCGCGCGGTTTGTAGGTCCCCCGACATTCTGGGGCATCACGCGCAACCCCGTTATTACCGACATGTTCGACCCGCACGTGGACGCCGAGATAAAGCACGTCTCGCTGTCCGAAAACGCGGATGCGTTCGTCATTGCGCCTGCAACGGCGAACATCATAGGAAAGCTTGCAAATGGTATCGCCGACGATATGCTCAGCACGATGGCGCTCGTGGTGCGCTGCCCGGTTGTGATTGCGCCTGCGATGAACGTGCACATGTATACGAATCCTGTGGTCGTCGCGAACATCAAACGGCTACGAGAGCGGGGGCATGTTATAGTCGAGGCGGAATCGGGAAGGTTGGCGTGCGGGAGCGAGGGTCCCGGGCGCCTCGCTGATCCGCAAGAAATTGTGCGCACGATAGAGCAGTTGCTGATGCGTGCCCGCGATTACGCTGGGCTGAATGTGCTGGTAAGTGCCGGTCCGACCCAAGAGCCTCTGGACCCGGTCAGATATATAACCAATCGATCCTCGGGCAAGATGGGCTACGCGCTGGCCGAGTGTGCTGCAAGGCGCGGGGCCAGGGTTACCCTTGTAAGCGGCCCGACCGAATTGACACCTCCCGCCGGTGTGGAGGTCGTGACGGTCAGGACGGTGGAGGAAATGTATCAGGCCGTCGATGCGCGCATAGGCGGGGCTGATCTCTTCATATCGGCGGCGGCCCCCGCGGATTTCGTGCCGGCGCAGGCCAGCCCACAGAAGATCAAGAAGTCTGCCGGTTTCACGCTGAAGCTGGACCGGGCTGTTGATATCCTGGCCGAAGCGGGTAAGCGAAAAGGGCACACTATTCTGGTCGGGTTTGCGGCGGAGACCTGCGATCTGGAAAGGAACGCTGCGGAGAAGTTAAAACGCAAGGGGCTGGACCTCATAGTTGCGAACGACGTTTCAGGCGACGTGTTCGGCAGCGATGATAACGAGGTTATCGTGATATCACGAACCGGGGAGACGATTCGCTGGCCGCGTATGTCCAAGCGGGAGGTCGCTGAGCACATACTGGACTATGTCAGGGAGTCCTTCCTCCCAGGGACCGGGCGCCAGTAGTTCGTTTGCGAGGTGCGATTGCGTCCAAACAGAGTTCTTACGGTACTATGCGAACCCGGCGTCGACGGGCATTCGGCGCCCCTTGATCGAGCGTGACAATCGCCAAGAACGCGCATATCGCAACGGCCCGAGACCAGCGGCGGCTCCGCAAGCGGTGCGATTTCTCGCTATGTCTGCCCGGTGACGGTTTCGTATGGCTGACCTTCCTACCGAGCGAGTGCTGCGGACGGACGCCGGCTTTTCGGCAGCGCAGTAATTAAGCAGATACGGAGGCTTTGATTTGAGTTCTCGAGTACACATGTTCAGTTCCGAGTCGGTCACCGAGGGCCACCCGGACAAGCTGGCCGACCAGATATCCGATGCGGTCCTGGATGCCATACTCGAACAGGATCCGATGGGCCGCGTGGCGTGCGAGGCGCTCTTGACCACAGGGCTGGTGATCGTGGCGGGCGAGATCACGACCCGGGCTTACGTCGAGATTCCGGACATCGTCCGCAGGACGCTCGAACAGGTCGGATATACCCGTGCCAAGTTCGGATTCGATTTTCAGACCTGTGGGGTGTTGACCGCAATCCAGGCGCAGTCGCCGGACATAGCGCTCGGAGTTGACACAGGCGGCGCGGGCGACCAGGGCATGATGTTTGGTTTTGCTTGTGACGAGACGCCCGAGCTGATGCCGATGCCCATAATGCTGGCTCACAAGCTTGCCCGGCGTCTTGCGGCGGTGCGCAAAGAGGGCGATATACCTTACCTGCGTCCCGACGGCAAGACCCAGGTCACGGTTCAATATGAACAGGGCGTGCCGGTTCGGATAGACAAGGTCGTTCTGTCCACTCAGCACCAGCCGAACATTCCGCAATCTACTATTCGCGCGGACATGATCGAACACGTCATCAAGCCGGTTCTGCCGCCTGATATGGTCGATGCGAAGACTGAGTACTTCATAAACCCGACCGGCGCGTTCTCGGTGGGTGGGCCGCAGGCAGACACGGGTCTTACGGGCAGAAAAATCATTGTCGATACCTACGGGGGAATGGCCAAACACGGCGGCGGCTGTTTCTCGGGCAAGGATCCGACCAAGGTGGACCGCTCCGCCGCCTACATGATGAGATACGTGGCAAAGAACATTGTCGCAGCCGGCCTGGCTAAAAAGTGTGAGATCCAGATTGCCTATGCTATCGGCAAGGCTGAGCCGATGGGCATTATGGTCGACACCTGGCGCACTAATGCGATCCCCGAGGAGAAAATCGGCGAGCTGGTACTGAAATACTTCGATCTTACGCCGCGCGGAATTATAGACAAGCTCGACCTGCGGCGGCCGATCTACAAGCAGGTTGCGGCTTACGGCCACTTCGGCCGCACGGACCTGGATGTGCCATGGGAAGAGATCGATATGGCGGAGGTCCTGAAAAAGGAGGCCGGCATATAGTGCGGCACCTCGACAGCATCGCGCCTGCGAAATGGGCGTGCGTTCGACCGGTCCCGCGGATAGGTAAATAACACGGCCGGGTGCTCGTTTGCGCAGTCAGTACTCGGGATAGTGGGGTCGTTGCGATAGATCGCAAACACGGCGTTTTCGGCGGTTCGACGCTCTTCAACCAGGCGGGAGGATCGCGGAAGACGTGCCCGTTGCAACAGCCTGGGATATCGCTGCGTTGTGCGGAGCCGGGCCCGCGATTCCTTCGCTGCTGAAAAGTGCTTCCCGACGCGCTGGCAACGACAGCCCGTCGGTTGCCGGCACAGGCTACAAATAATACGTGCCGGCGTTCGTGACCTATGAAATACGTAAGTGTCGCAATCGACGCCGGCCCTATAGATCCGTTGACCTACGAGATACCCGACGGCTTGCTCGGGGCGGTCGACGTGGGCAGCTGCGTGCTCATCCCGCTCGGCGGCAGGCAGGTCGTCGGTTACGTTATCGGCCCCGACGACGCACCGGAGGCTTCCAACATTCGACCGATCATCTGCGTGCTAGAG
>JBMFPI010000292.1:0-4760 GCA_049969195.1 Armatimonadota bacterium | reverse complement strand
CGGACTGGTAGAGGGCGGATGCTTGCGCACGTCAAGTCAAGCGCGGTGACTGGAATAGATGCTTACCTGGTGGATGTTGAGGTCGATCTGGCCTCGGCCCTGCCGGGCTTCAGCATCGTAGGGCTGCCGGATGCCGCGGTGCGCGAATCGATCGATCGGGTGCGCACCGCAATCAAGAACAGCGGCCTCGAATTCCCCAACCGCCGCATAACAATCAACCTCGCCCCGGCAGACGTGCGTAAGGAGGGTCCGTCGTTTGATTTGCCGATAGCAGTCGGAATACTCGCGGCTTCGGGGCAGGTCGACGGCGAGTTTCTGAAGGACTCTATAGTGGTCGGCGAGCTCGGCCTGGACGGGTCCGTGCGGGGTGTGAGCGGGGTGCTGCCGATCGCGCTCGGCGCCAGGGAGCAGCAGGTCCCGCGAGTCATAGTCCCCGCGCGGAACGTCAAGGAAGCCGCGATCGTAGGCGAAATACAAGCGTACCCCGTCCAGGACCTCACGGAAGTCGTCCAGCTCTTGAACGAGCCCGATCACATGCTGCCTGCCGTTTTCGACCTCAAGGAGCTTGCGACCCTGGACGATCCCGTTTACGATGTCGATTTCTCGGACGTTAAGGGGCAGGAAGCTGTCAAGCGGGCGCTGGAGATTTCGGCGGCCGGCGGACACAACCTCCTGATGATCGGACCTCCCGGCAGCGGCAAGACAATGCTGGCCCGGCGAATTCCCACAATACTCCCTCCGCTGAACATGGATGAGGCGCTGGAGGTTACTAAGCTCTACAGTGTGTGCGGCCTCTTGAGCTCGAACGAGGCCCTGATTACTCGCCGCGCCTTCCGCGCTCCCCACCACACAATCTCTACCGCCGGGCTGACCGGCGGGGGCACATTCCCTCGGCCAGGTGAGGTCAGCTTGGCCCATCACGGGGTACTCTTTCTGGACGAGCTACCAGAGTTCAGGCGTGACGTGCTGGAAGTTATGCGGCAACCTCTCGAGGACGGCCACGTTACCATTGCGCGCGCACAGGCTTCGCTCACGTATCCCGCCAATTTCATGCTGGTTGCGGCCATGAACCCGTGCCCGTGTGGGTTCTTCAACGACCACCTCAAGGCCTGCACCTGCACGCCCAATATGATTCACAAATACGTGCAGCGTATTTCCGGTCCCCTGCTCGACCGAATAGACATCCACATCGAGGTCCCGCGACTCAAGCGCGACGAGCTCATGAGCAAGACCCCGGGCGAGCCTTCCGCGGCGGTTCGCGAGCGTGTGTGCAGAGCTCGCGAGCTTCAGCAGGCCAGGTTCTCCAGCGCCAGGATATATTGCAATGCGCAAATGACCAGTCGGCACATGAAAGCCTTCTGCAAGTTGGACCCGGATGCGGAAGCAATGCTCAAGCAGGGTATCGAACAGCTCAGGCTGTCGGCAAGAGCGTTCGACCGTGTTCTGAAGGTGAGCCGAACTATCGCCGATCTTGCGGGCTCTGAAAAGATCGGCATCGAGCACATGGCCGAGGCGCTTCAGTATCGGAGTCTTGACGGGAAGTATTGGGCGTAGAGACATCACGGTTGCTTCTCGGCATTGGCTCCCGCGACGCAGGCCTGGCCCTAATCGCCCAACAAGACCTGCGTGTTTCAGGCTGGGGCGATAGGCGCGTTCTATCGCAACAACTTTTGTTCGTTTCCCAATGGCAATCCTGGCGGAGGCAGCGCAAGAATGTCCAGCCAGGCCTTCGGTTTTTTGCATTCCTCAGAATGGAATTTGAGGTATCTCAGCGATGGTACAGCACATCAGCGTCAGGTCTTCGAAGTCAGAATCCGGGATAGAAACCGCGTGCCTGTTGTATAACCTTAGGCAGACTTCTTATACAGACGCCCTCAACCAACAGATCCGCTTGCACGCGCTTTGTGCATCGGGAGAGATACCCGGTGCGCTGATCCTGCTCGAGCACGACCCAGTGATCACGATGGGCGTCAGATCACAACCAGCCAACATCCTGGCAAGCCCCGAAAAGCTCGCACGACTCGGAATAGAGCTTGTGCCTATCGATCGCGGTGGAGACGTGACATACCACGGCCCGGGGCAGCTCGTCGGTTATCCTATTATGAGGCTGAGCACAGTCGGAGGCGATGTGCACGCGTACCTTCGGGCTCTGGAGCAAACCGTGATAGATACTTTGGCGAAGTTCGGCCTGTCGGGGTATCGCAACCCGCCGGCAGGAGTTTGGGTCGCTGGAAAAAAAGTATGCTCAATAGGCATCGCGGTGCGAAAGCGAACAACATATCACGGTTTCGCACTGAACGTAAATCCGGATATGTCCGGTTTTGCGCTAATAAATCCCTGTGGGCTCAACGCGAGCGAGCTGACCTCAATGGCAGAGCTGCTCGGCTCGGCGCCTGATATGGACCTGGTTAGGACCGCCTATATGAACAGCTTTGCTAAGGTTTTTGGCTTGAAGCTATACCCGGCATGCAAGATAACGCACTGAGCCGATATCAGAAGTGCTTCATCCTGTTCTTGGTGTGTGCTCCTGTTATGGCGATGATCATAATGGGAGGTGCGCACCTGGTCCATCAAACGCGCCTGCTCCTCAGCGACGCCCGGTGGATTGTCGGCGACGCTCTGGCAGATTACCTCGGACGTCCCGTGCGTGTGGGCCACGCTAGGCTCGCCCCATTCGGAACCGCAGTCATCGAGAAACTTGAGATCGCGGACGGAACCACCTTCGCGAGAGGAAAGATGATCTCTGTTCGGAAGATCACGGTGCATTACGACGCCGGTGGGGTCATCTTGAGGGGTATGGGAGCCGCGGGAGTGAAGTCAGTCGAGGTTACGGAGCCGGTATTGCGGGTCGTGCGGAAGAGAGACGGCACGCTGAACCTAATGGAGCTCGTCAAGCCGACCGTCGGGCCGCCCGGCCCGCCTTTCAGAGGCAGACTCGTCGTTGTCGGGGGACGCATTTCTTTTGTAGACCAATACGCGGGCAGGCGAAGGCTGCCGCCTATCGTCAATCTGCACGACATTAACGCATCGTTCGACGCTTTCGAGCATCCTGTCCTGCGTTTCCAGTGGTCTGCCACGGGTCAAGCAGGATGTTTGAAGTCCGTGCGCGGCCTCGCAAGTTACGACGGTGACAAGAAGACGCTCAGCGCAGACATCGCGGCTTCAGGAGCCAGCCTCCCCCTTCTTGCTGCTCTCGCAGGAGCCACAACAGATAAATTCGCCGTGCGATCGGGCACACTTGATGCCGCGGTTGGAGTCAGTATGCGGTTACCTGCAAGGGAACCGCCTCATTTGACGGGTGCCGTAAGGCTCGCAGACGTCGAGGCCGCTTTGCCCGGCTTACGCACGCCGGTGCGGCAGATCAACGGAACTATTGTGCTGACGGGCGCGGGAGGTGAGCTGGACCTGAGCGGTTCCTTCGCCGGGTCCAGGGCAGCCATATCGGGCAGTGTGACGGGATTTGCAAACCCCGTTGCGAACCTTTCTCTTTCGGTTGGAAGCATCGACGTCGATCGTATCCTGGCCGCTGCCGGGATTGCGCGACTGCCGCGAGGGATACGCATCGCGGGCGCAAGTAAGCTCTCCGCCGACGTTGGGGGAAGCTTGACCGGCCCAGAAGCACAGGCTCAAGTGACGGTGCCCGGTGTCTCGGCGTTTGGCCTGTCTGCCCAGGACGTGCAGCTTTCAGCAGGGTATCGGGCGGGTGTGATTACTGTGCATTCGCTGACTTTGGGGCTGAATGGAGCGCGTGTGAAGGCGTGCGGATCGATCGATACGACCGGCGCGCACAAGGTTTACATCCGGGGCAGCGTCCGTAGGTTGTCCGTAACTTCCCTGGGGCTTCCGGCGCAGTTGAAAGCTTCCGGCCTAGCCGACCTGGATTTTGCTGTGGGCGGATCGGTCGCAAGTCCTGAGGTTTTCGCTCGCGTGAGGGCGACCGGGGCGTCCGTCAAAGGTGTTGCTATTCCCGCGCTCTCGGCGGAGCTGAACCTGGACGTCCACTCCCGCCGGGGAAGCGGGCGCTTGGCACTTAACGCAGCGGGCGGACTGATCCGGGTTCGCGGACAGGGCAGACCTGGCAGAATCGACCTGGCCTATTCAGCGGAGGCGGTCGATACCGCAGTATTCGGCCCGTTCTTGAACCACAGGGACATTGGCGGCACGGCCTATGCTGCGGGTCGGATTTCCGGCAATCCCGCCGACCCGGCTTTCAGCGGGGCCATGGAAGTATTCAAGGGCCGTTACGAGGACATCGAGGCCGACTATCTGAGGGCCGTATTCTCCGGCAACAGGCGAGAGGTGACCGCTAGCGACGCAGTGGTGAGGCTTTTCCCGGCCGAGCTGCGGTTTGCCGGCACATTGACCGGGCTTCAGAAACAGCGGCTAGAGTTCCGGGGAGAAGCTCATGTCAAAAGGCTCGAGACCGAACTGCTTTCCCGGCTGCTCGAGCGCGAGCTTGATGTAACCGGAACCATCGCCGGCGACTTCAGCTTCTCCGGCGCATACGTGCCGGGGCGGAAGCCGGAGCCGGGAAAGCTGCCGATTGTCGATACGACAGCGGACGGTGAACTTAGCCTCGAGGACGGGCTGGCTTACGGCTTCCTGATCAACTCCGCGCTCGCAAAAATCGACTTTCGAGACAACGTGCTGACCGTTTCGGAGGCGGCGATTGCAAGCGGAGATGCTCAGATCGCGCTCTCAGGCACCTTGGATCTTGGGTCCAAGCAGGCGAACCTGGCTTTCGGGCTGACTGGTTTCGA